>PWUB01000302.1 GCA_003563755.1 Clostridia bacterium | reverse complement strand
GCGGCGAGGACCCTCTCCCCGAGGGTATCGACGGTGTCACCGGGACAGACGGGCACCTCGGCCTGGGCCAGTATCGGACCCTCATCGTACTCTTCGTTGACCAGGTGAACCGTGGCCCCGGTGACGGTGTCACCGGAAGCCAGAACGGCGGCATGCACCCGGTCTCCATACATCCCCTTTCCTCCGAAGTCGGGGAGCAGTGCGGGATGGGTGTTGAGGATTCTCCCCGGGTATTCCCCGAGGATCCTCGGCCCCAGCTTCTTCATGTATCCTCCGAGGATCACCAGGTCGACCTCCTCCTGCACCAACGCATCCACGATCGCGCGGTCCAGTTCCTCCGGATCGGGGTGGGTCCTGCCGTTGAGAATACAGGATTTTATCCCCGCTCTCTGGGCCCTCTTCAGGACGTTCGCTCCGGGATTGTTGCTGATCACCACCACGGGCTCCGCATCCACGACTCCCGATCTACAGGCATCAACGATGGCCTGCACGTTGCTGCCATTGTGCGAGGCCAGAAAGCCCAGCCTCAATGCATTCACCTCCTCGTATCATCAGGATGGTCGTTGGCGGGATCTGCCGGCTCCGCGGGGGCACAGGTCGATCCTGTGCCCTAGCTGGATTCGTCGGAAAGGGTGATCTTCACGTCCAGCGCGGCCACACCCTCCTCGTATGCGAAGAACGGGTTGATGTCCAGCTCCTGGACCTCCGGGAAATCGCGGGCCAGCTGTGCGATCCTGCCCACGGTGTCCTTCACAGCATCGAGATCCTTGCTGGGCTCACCCCGGTACCCCTGCAGCAGCTGGAAGGCCATCGTCTCCCTCACCATCTCGTCTATGTCCACATCCGTGATGCCCCGCACGATCCGGAAAGACACGTCCTTCATGAGATCCACGAATATGCCTCCGAGCCCGAACATCAAGAGCGGACCGAACTCGGGGCTGTCGGTGAGTCCAACTATCAGCTCCTGACCCGGCGGGAACATCTTCTGAACCTCGACACCGTACACCCTGGCATCGGGCTCCTTCTCGGCGGCACTCGCGGTGATCGATCGATACGCTTCCTCCACGGCCTCTCGATCCTCGAGCCCCAGCTGCACTCCGCCGATGTCGGTCTTGTGGATGATGTCCGGAGAGGCCACCTTGAGAACCACCGGAAATCCCATCTCAGCAGCCTGTTCTGTGGCCTCGGATTCCGAGGTCGCAAGGCGAGAGGGCACGGTGCTGATCCCGTAAGCCTCCGCCACCTCCATGGCCTCCGGCCCCAGGAGTATCCTCCGGCCATCGGAACGGACGCGCCCAAAGACCTCCCGGACCCTGTCGCCGTCGCCCTCGTAGGTGACCGGCTCTCCCTCCGAGAGTCGGGCACGCGCCTCGGAGTACTCCACCATGGCCGCAAAACACGTCACAGCCTCCTCGGGGAACTGGAAGCAGGGAATGCCCCGCGAACGAAGGAGCTGCCTGGGCCTATCCACGCTGACACCGCCTCCAAAGGCAGCAACCACGGCCTTGTCAGGGTGCAGCTCGCTTATCCTGATGATGTGCTGTGCGACGGCCAGGGCGTCGAGGACAGCGGTGGGGGTCAAAACTGCGAGCACCATGTCCACCCCCGGATCAGAACAGACCGTCTCCAGCCCGAACCGATATCTATTCGCATCAGCGTGACCGACGACGTCCACCGGGTTTTCAATGCTGGCCATATCGGGAAGACCCTCCCGCAGCCTGCGAGTGGTTTCCTCGCTGAAGCGCGCCATCTCCAGTCCCACTGGTTCCAGGGCGTCCACCGCCATGACCCCGGGGCCGCCGGCGTTGGTGATCACTGCCACCCGCCTGCCCCCGGGCAGAGCCCTGTCCCTTGAGAAAGCCATGGCCTTGATGAACTGTTCCTCCATCGTGCGGGCCCTGAGGATTCCGCTCTGCCGGAAGGCGGCGGTGAATGCTTCATCACCGCCCGCCAGGGCACCGGTGTGCGAGGAAGCAGCCTTCGCCCCGGCCTCGCTGACACCGGACTTCAGGACGATCACCGGCTTTTCACGAGCAGCATCCTTCGCTGCCTCAACGAAGGCCTCGCCGTCCTCAACGCTCTCCAGGTACAGAAGAATGACCCTCGTATCGGGATCCGTGGCAGCGTCGGCGATGAAGTGCCCCTCGTGCAGCTGAGCCTTGTTGCCCATGCTGATGAACTTGCTGAATCCCAGCTGCTGCTCGAGACTCCAATCGAGAATGGCTATGCAGAGGGCTCCGGACTGGGAGAAGAAAGCTATGTTGCCCTTCAGGGGGAAATCGGCGGCAAAGGACGCGTTGATGGGGGTGTGGGTATCCATGACACCCAGGCAGTTGGGGCCCATCATGTTGATGCCGTACCCGTCGGCGATTCGAGTGATCTCCTCTTCGAGCACTGCTCCCTCGGGTCCGGACTCCTTGAATCCCGCGGTGATCACCACCACGGACCGTACACCCGCCTCACCGCAGTCGCGCATGGCATCAGGAACTATGGGGGCGGGTATGCAGATGACTGCCTGCTGGACTTCGGCCCCTATCTCGGCGACGCTGGGATAGCACTTGAGGCCCTCGATGGTATCTCTATTGGGGTTCACTGGATAGATCTCGCCGCCGAATCCATAGTGCATGAGGTTTCTGACCACGGCGTTTCCGACTTTCCCCCTGGAATCGGAGGCACCGATCACCGCGATGGCATCCGGTCGGTACAGGCTCGAAAGATCACGCACACACTTCACCCTCTTCCTCAACTAGTAGGAATTCACCGTCCCAATATCCTGTCCCAGAAAGACCGGTGCCGCTGCCTGCGGGGAGTCCTTGCCAGTTCGTAGCGCATCTGCTGCAGTTCCCGCTGGGTGCGCATAAGCATCATCATGAGCTTGTCCCGGTCCTCAACGCGCTTCTCCTCGGAACGCTCCAGTCTTCCCTGCAGGTCATGAAGAACCTCCATCAGCTGTTCCTCGGCCTCCCGAGCCCTGGAGCCAGCGGGATCGCCACGGTCATCCTCTATGTCATCCTCCGTGACGGGTTCCGCCTCCCTGGCGAGTTCTGAACGGATCTCCTCCTCGCTGAAGCCCTCCTGGGTCCTTCGATGAATCTGTTCCAGGAGGGACACGGAGTAGCCGGTCAGCGCTCTCTCCTCCCCCACCTCGCAGACGGGTAGCAGATCAGAATAGCTATCAAGGTACATGCGGAAGGACCTGGGTCTGATGCCGAGACGCTGCCCCAGGTCCGGGAGGGCTTCGTAGATCTCTTCGGCTGCAGCCGCCTCAGCCTCCGCGGTGTTATCTGCACACCCGACATCTTCTTTGCCCATCATCGTTCTCCCAGCTCCCTCCAGTCATACCCAGCTGCAATTGTACCATCAGTGCGCGGCCGGTGTCAGGATGGTCATCCCTCGTCATCATCAAGGAGGCACAGGATCTTTCCTCGCCCTGCATTCTCTGGCGGGGGCAGGGGTGCGCTCATCTCCAGGAGGAGGTTGAACAGAACCTGTCCGCGCATCCTCAACCGGTCAATCTGCTTCTTCTGCGTGCGAACACGACGTTGCAGGGAGGCAATGTAGTCATCCTTGCTCAACATCGGTTTGCCACCTATACCTTCGCTCACCCGGGATCATCCCCCTCTTACCGTCATCCCATGTATAGTATGACGGTGGGGGGGTGGGCATAACCGACCCTACGTACTCATCGAGTCAGCGCCCTCGCCCAGGCGGCGGGTGCGGTGACTTCACCCAGCCGGGGATCTGCTGCGCGGCCGTGGTAGTCGGAACCACCCGTCACGAAAAGGCCGTGCCGGCGCGCAAATCGAATCAACTCCGACATTACAGCGTGGGAATGGTCGGGATGCACCACCTCAATCCCCATCACTCCCATTTCAACGAGCCTGGGAAGGCCCGGCATCATACGGCCTCCCAGGCCGGGATGGGCCACCACGGGAATCCCCCCTGCGGAGAGGATCGCCTCGATACCCTCCCCTGCGGTGAGCCTCTTGCGGGGCACATAGCCGGGGCGCCCCGGAGCCAGGTACTCCGAAAAGGCCTCCCGGACGCCTCCACAGTGACCCCGATTCACCAGGGCCCGCGCCACGTGGGGCCTACCCACGGACTCAGAACTCCCCGCCTCCACCTGTACCTCCTCCCAGCTCAGGAACAGACCGCACGCCTCGAGACGCTGGAGAATCTGATCAATGCGACTCCGGCGGCTTTCCTGCAGGCCGCGCAGGAGCACGTCGAGGTGTCCCCGGGACTCGATCCCGTAACCGAGCATGTGCAGTTCACCGGCATCAAGGCGTCCTCCGTCATCCATTGAGACATCACCGGCATCGGCGTGACACACGCCTAGTTCAATGCCGGGGATGACGTCTATTCCCAGGTCACGTCCTCTGTGCAGGGCGTGACTCACCCCGGCGATGGTATCGTGATCACACAGGGCGATGCACTCCAGACCGCAGGCGTATGCCTCCTCCACCAGCTCAGAAGGAGAAAGGTATCCGTCGGAGGCGTTCGAATGAAGATGCATATCCGCACGCCCCCGAATACTCATCACCCGCCCCAGACCTGCTCGCAGACCCTCAGGAAGTTACCCCCCAGTACGGCGGTGATATCCTCGTCTGCATAGCCTCGCTCCACCAGGCCCTCGGTGAGCCGGGGCAGGCAGGTCACATCCTCGAGACCCCGGGGAGTGCTCCCGATCCCATCGAAGTCGGATCCGACGCCCACGTGTTCGATGCCCACCAGCTGCACGATGTGGTCGATGTGATCGAGTACACCCTCCAGGGTTGCGATCTCGGGGTGTACGAAGGCCGGGGCGAAGTTCATGCCCATGACCCCGCCCTTTTTCGCCATCGCCACTATCTGCTGGTCGGTCAGGTTCCTGACATGATCGCACACAGCCCTGGCATTCGAGTGACTGGCTATGAACGGCATATCCGTAACCTCCACCACGTCCCAAAACCCGGGCTCGGTCAGGTGCGAAACATCGACCAGCACACCGAGCCGGTTCATCTCCCGGACCGCCTCGACGCCGACGTTGGTGAGACCGCCGCCGGTGCGGATCTCGCCGACACCGTCGGCCAGGGCGTTCCGCTGGTTCCAGGTAAGACCGATGCTCCGCACACCGAGGCGATACAGCATGCGCAGCACCGCGATGTCGCCCTGGATGGCCTCTCCACCCTCGATGGCCAGAATACAGGCGATCCTGTCCTCACCGGTGATGCGCCGGATGTCGGAAACACTGAAGGCCACCTCGGCGGCTCCCCCGGAGGATTCCACCTCCCTGTAAAAAACATCCGCCAGCTGCATGAACCTCAGGAGTCCTCTATCCGGCTTGAAAGCCGGCTCTATGTAGTGGGCAAAGAACTGGACATTGACCCCGCCCTCGGTGAGCCGGGGAAAATCCACGTGTCCCTCCTCGGAGCGTTCAGCCAGTGAACGCCTGCCGTGAGCGGCCGCCAGCAGTGTATCAACGTGTGTATCCACCACCAGCGAGCCGTGGTGTAGATCAAGGGCTCTCGAGCACACCACCGGTCACTTCCCTTCCCTGTCGGCCATATCCAGGCCGGCCTCGTATGCCTCTAGGTTGGCGCCCCGGACGAGTCCCGCCACGACATCGCGGGGAAGAACCCCCGATGCGACAAGGAAAGCACCGAGCGCCATCAGGTTGTAGCTTCCGGACAGCTCCCGACGCCGTGCCTCCGTGGTGAAGGGGAAACCGAGTTCGCCCGCACGTCCCCTCGGCACCGCGTCGCTGTCGTAGACCAGCACCGCCCCCGGCTTCAGCGATCCGCTGTAACGGTCGTATGCCTCTGCAGTCAGAGCCAGCACCGCATCGGGATCCGTGGCCATAGGGTATGCCAGGGGCCGGGATGCGATAAGAACCTCGGACTTGGTGAACCCACCGCGGGTGGCCACGCCGTAGCTCTGGGTCTGCACCGCGTGCTGCCCGGCATCTATCGCTGCCTGGCCGAGAAGCCTTCCGATGTAGACCAGTCCCTGACCTCCCATTCCCGCAAGGACTATCTCCGTACGATCACCGGCGGCGGTTCCTTCCTCCCTGGCTCCCGTCATCGCCGTCCCTCCTTCATCATCGCCCTCGCCCGCTCCTGTATTTGGGCGTAGCGGGCGTTGAAATCAGGCCTGTCGTCGCTGTGCAGGACACCGATGGGCGCGTGCCCGGCCCTCTCATCCTCGTCCATCCTCTCAAAGCGGCTCAGGGGAACGGCCCTGCTCTCCCAGTAGCGCATCATGTCGATGGGCGTGGGCCGCTCGTTGTAACGGCCGAAGTACACCGGACACGAGGAGTATACCTCGACCAGGGAGAAGCCACGGTGCTCGATCGCCTGCTTCATGATCCTATCCAGAAGGGAGACATGGTAGACGGTGCTTCTCGCAACGAAGGTGGCACCCGCTGCCCGGGCCACCTCGCAGAGATCGAACTCGCCCTCGGGGTTACCGTAGACCGAGGTGCTGGTGTAGCTGGCCGTCGGCGTGGTGGCCGAATACTGCCCGCCGGTCATGCCGTAGTTGAAGTTGTTCGATACCACCGCGGTCACATCGATATTGCGCCGGGCGGCGTGCAGGAAGTGGTTACCTCCGATGGTAGCGCAGTCTCCATCACCCATCAGGGCCAGCACGGTGAGGTCGCCGTTGGCGGCCTTGACACCGGTCGCGAACGCCAGTGCCCGTCCGTGGGTACCGTGAATCGAGTTGGTCTCGAGGTAGTCGTCTGCCTTGCCCCAACACCCGATGCCCGTGGACACCACGGTCTCGTGGGGTGCTCTACCCAGGCTGTTGAGGGCACGCATGACCGAACCCAGGATTATGCCGTTTCCGCATCCGGGGCACCAAAAAACGGGCAGATCGTCGCTCTTCAGGTATCGGGACACCTGCTGGGGAACTCTCATAGCGCCTCCTCCTCGATGAACGTCGTCAGCTCACGCGGTGAGATGGGAATACCGTTGCTCTTGGTGAAGCTGTGGCAGGGATAGTCGGGCCCCAGGATCCGTCTGACTTCCCGCACCACCTGGCCCAGGTTCATCTCAGGTACCACGACCGGCACCCCACCCTCGCAGGCCTCGCGGATGATCCTGTCCGGGAAGGGCCACAGCGACCCCAACTGCAGCAGCGATACCCTCGCCCTGCGGATGGGCTGATCCAGGACCAGCTGCTGGGCCGTCCGGGCCGTGCATCCGAAGGCCACCAGGAGGAGGTCGGGATCATCGGGACCGAGGAAGGAATACTCGGTTATCATATCGACGGCATTCTCCACCTTGTCGTGCAGCCTGCGGATGACTCTTGCTGCATTGTCGGGATCGGCATTCGGCCAGCCGGTGCGGTCGTGCATCGAGGAGTTCGCATGGTACACGTAGTCGCCTCCGAAAGCCGGCAGCGGTACCGGAATACCGTCCTCGTCGTGGTCGTACACGGCGAACATCCCGGGCTCGGCCTCGGGGGACCGGCGGGTGATGACCTCGAGGTCATCGGGATCGCGTATTATCACGCCCTCCCTCATGTGCCCCACTATCTCATCAAACAGTACGAACACCGGGTGACGGAGCTGCTCCGCCAGGTTGAAGGCCCGCACCGTCATGTCGAAGCATTCCTGCACTGACGCGGGAGCGAGGGCGACCGCGGAGTGATCTCCGTGGGTCCCCCACCTTGCCTGCATGACATCGGCCTGGGCCGGCTTCGTGGCCAGCCCGGTGCTGGGTCCCGACCTCATGACGTTGATCACCACGCACGGAACCTCGGCCATCACCGCGACGCCCAGGTTCTCCTGCATGAGGGAGGCCCCCGGACCGCTGGTAGCAGTGAAGCTCTTGGCGCCTGCCAGGGATGCCCCTATGATGGCCGCCATGCTCGCCAGCTCGTCCTCCATCTGCAGGTACACACCTCCGAGGGCGGGAAGCTTCCGTGAAGCCGCCTGGGCAATCTCGGAGGACGGGGTGATGGGATACCCGGCGAAAAACCGTGCCCCGGCAGCAAGGGCTCCCTCCAGCGCTGCGTCGTTTCCCTGCATGAACTGCGGCTGTCGTGTCGAAGACACCTGACTCTCTCCCCTCCGCGATCACTCAAACCTCTGGTTGTAAAGCTCGATCCTCTCGGCCCGGGGCCGGTCTCCGGTGGTGTCCACGTCTATCACCGCGGCATTGAGCATGGAGGCTCCCCGGGCCACGTTGAAGCGGGCCGGCATCTGGGTCAAGAAGCGTTGAATCACCGGCTCACGGTCCATACCGATTACTCCCTCCGCGGGACCGGTCATGCCCACATCGGTCACATAAGCCGTACCCCGGGGCAGAATGCGGGCGTCGGCCGTCTGCACGTGGGTGTGGGTGCCGATCACGGCCGCGACCCTGCCGTCGAAGTACAGCCCGAAGGCCTGTTTCTCCGAGGTTGCTTCGCCGTGAAAATCCACGATCACCGCCGGCGCCTCGTCCCGCTCCCCGAGTTCACTGAGTATCCTCTCAACGGTTCGGAAAGGACACGAAAAGGCCGTGTCCACAAACACCCTGCCGTGTACGTTGATGACCACCAGCGGAGGCATGCCGTTGCTGGTCACAACGCACCAGCCCCTTCCCGGTGTTCCCTCCGGATAGTTGGCCGGGCGCAGGAGGTTAGGCTCCTCGGTAATGTAGGTGATGGCTTCCTTCTGATCCCATATGTGATTGCCTGAAGTGATGACGTCAACGCCGGCCGACATGACCTCCTGGACCGTCTTCCTGGTCACCCCCAGACCACCCGCCATGTTCTCACCGTTGGCAATGGTGAAGGCTATTCCCAGCTCTCTGCGCAGGGCTGGGAGGCGTTCGCCCAGGAGATGTCTCCCGGGCCTTCCCACCACATCACCTATCATCAGAATCCTCACTTGGATTCTCCTCCCAGATCGATGCCCGTGACACGAGTCATCTTCGCCACGGCATCGTGATTCCCTTCAGCAAAAAAGGACCTGGCACCGGCGATGCACCGGTATCCAGGTCCACGATTCGGCGGGCATCCCATCATCTGGCGTATTCCACGGCCCGGGTCTGCCGTATGACGGTCACCTTCACCTGCCCGGGATACTCCACCTGTTCCTCGATTTCGTTGACGATGTCCCTCGCCAGCGCGTACGCCTCCAGGTCATCGATCTCGTCGGGCTTGACCATGATCCTGATCTCGCGACCTGCCTGAATGGCGTAGGCCCTGTCCACACCGTCGAAGGAATCAGCTATGTCCTCCAGCTTGGACAGCCGCTGCACGTAGGCTTCCAGGGTCTCTTTACGTGCCCCGGGCCTGGCGGCAGACAGAGCATCGGCGGCGGCTATCAATACTGCCTCGACGTTCTTGGCCTCGTAATCACCGTGGTGGGAGCTCATAGCATCGATGACTTGGTCTTTCTCCCCGTAACGACGGAGAAGGTCCCTGCCGATATCCACGTGGGTGCCCTGCACCTCGTGGTCCACGGCCTTACCGATGTCGTGCACCAGCCCGGCACGGCGCGCGAGCTTGACGTTGACCTGCAGCTCTGCAGCCATCATGGCCGCCAGGTACGATACCTCCAGGGAGTGTTTGAGAACATTCTGTCCGTAGCTGCTCCGGAATTTCAGGCGTCCGAGCAGCTCGATGAGACGCGGGTGCAGGCCGTGAACCCCGGCGTCATAGGCCGCCCTCTGTCCGGTCTCACGGACCACATCGTCTATCTCTCTTTCCACCTTCTCGTACATTTCCTCGATGCGCGCAGGATGGATTCTACCATCCGCGATCAACCGCTCCAGGGTCAGACGTGCCTTCTCCCTGCGAATAGGGTCAAAGCAGGAAATGACGACGGCCTCCGGTGTATCATCGATTATCACATCAACCCCGCTGAGGCTCTCAAAAGCACGGATGTTCCGGCCCTCGCGCCCGATGATCCTTCCCTTCATATCATCGCTGGGCAGTTCCACCACCGACACGGTGCTGTCGCTGACCTGGTCAGCCGCGCACCGCTGGACGGCGAGGGCGACGATCTCGCGGGCTTTCCTCTGGGCCTCCTCGCGGGCCTGAGATTCGATCTCGCGCTGAATGGATGCCACCTGGCGCCTGGCTGCCCGCTCCACTTCATCGAGAATCTCCCTGCGGGCTTCCTCACGCGTCAGCTCGGCAATTCGCTCCATCTCGCGGTTCTGCTCCGCCATAATCTTCTCAGCTCTCGTCTCCAGTACCTCAAGCTCTCGTGAGCGCCGCTTGACCTCTTCCTCTCTCTTGTCGCAAACGTCCGTCCGACGATCCAGGGACTCTTCCTTCTGCATGAGCCGGCGCTCCATCTTCTGCAGCTCCACGCGCCGCTCGCGCGTTTCGTTCTCGAAATCGGTCCGCATCTTGTGGACGTCCTCTTTAGCCTGCAGCACTGACTCCTTCTTGCTGCGTTCAGCCTCCTTGGAGGCATCGTTGAGGATGCGAACAGCCTCCCGCTCCGCCGAGGCGATCTTGGCTTCAGCCATGTATTTGCGAACGTAAAACCCGACCACGAAAAAGATCAGCGCAACTATGAGACTCAAGAGAGCAACGTATCCTGGCGCGATCAGAAACACCCCCTTCTCCCTGCTTCACAACACGAAGACCGAGCCCGCAGGACCCGGTCTTCCGATTTACCATGGATAGCATCCGCGACAAGGCTTCACTGAGATGGAATAGCTGACTCTACGCGCCCCGTTTTCCGCCGCAAGATGTTTTCGTTACAACACCGAGGTGCTGTTGGATTCCTGGTATGGGTGCTGCGTCGGGTGACCCTCCCGCGACACACAGTCATCTCGAACCGAAATACAGGCTCAATCTACGTGAACTCGTTCAGCCTGAGAGTACCACAAGAGAGTATCGATGTCCACGGTAATATCGTCGATGCGGCGGGCAGTTGGCAGCGGAACGAACGACCAGCCAAGGGAGAACCGGGCACCGGTTCGGAGATGGACCTACGTCGCATCAAAATCCAAAACCCTCAACGCCACGTGCCGTGGGAACCCTCGCCTGGCGAGAAAGGCAAACAGTCGGCGCAGTCGGCGCTCCCTATCGTCGGGATCACCAGGCACAGTCCCGATGTCCCCCCGCTCCCTCAGGGCCTTCCGGGCCAGGTCCTCCTCCTCCGCGGGCGAGATCTCCTCGACGACCTCCAGGATCAGCTCCCGCCGGACACCCAGTCTTTCCAGTTCGCGCCGCAGGCGCATCCTGCCCATGGGCTTTCTCCGCCTGGAGTAGGCGACGTACTGCCGGGCAAAGCCCTCATCGTCTAGCAGTCCGTCGTTCTTCAGGCGCATGATGCAGTCCTCGATCGACCCGATGGAGAAGCCTCTCTTCTCCAGGCGACGGCGCACTTCGGCCTCCGTGCGGGCCCGGGGCGCCAGAAGACGGAGAGCGTAGGAGAGGGCCCTCGCCCGCTCCCCTGGGTCGTCATTGCTCCGACGATTCGTCCTCATCCGAACCACCCCGTGATACTCCCAGCTCCTTCATTACGGCCTTCTCGATGGCCATAACCGACTGTGGATTCTCAGCGAGCCACCTCTTGGCGTTCTCACGTCCCTGGCCCATTCGCTCGTCGCCGTAAGAGTACCAGGAACCGGCCTTGTTGATGAGGTCGTGTTCGACCCCCAGGTCGAGCAGGTCTCCCTCCCGCGAGATCCCCGTACCATACATCAGGTCAAACTCCGCCTGCCGGAAAGGAGGTGCCACCTTGTTCTTGACCACCCGGGCCCGGACCCTTATTCCCAGGCTCTCGGATCCGTCCTTGATAGCCTCCACCCGGCGTACGTCTATACGAACGGAGGAGTAAAATTTGAGAGCCCGTCCGCCGGGTGTAACCTCGGGGTTTCCGAACATGACGCCAACTTTCTCCCGTATCTGGTTCACGAAGATGACTACGGTTCGCGACTTCGAGATGGCCCCCGCCAGCTTCCGCATCGCCTGGGACATGAGGCGGGCCTGCAGACCCACGTGGCTGTCGCCCATCTCACCCTCTATCTCGGCCCGCGGCACCAGGGCCGCGACGGAGTCTATGATGATCACGTCGACGGCGCCGCTGCGCACGAGGGCCTCGGCAATGTCGAGGGCCTGCTCCCCGGTGTCCGGCTGGGATATCAGGAGATTGTCAATATCAACGCCTATGCGGTCAGCGTAGGTCGCGTCGAGGGCATGCTCGGCGTCGATGAAGGCAGCGTACCCCCCTGCCTTCTGCGCCTCTGCCACTATGTGCAGCCCTACCGTCGTCTTACCAGAGGCCTCCGGGCCGTACAGCTCGACGATCCTGCCCCGGGGAATGCCCCCCACTCCGAGCGCCAGGTCCAGGGACAAACAGCCCGTGGAAATGCTCGGGACGTTCTCCATCATGGCCGACTCTCCCATGCGCATGATGGCCCCCTTGCCGAACTGCCGCTCAATCTGCGAGATGGTCCCCTCCAGGACCTCCTTCTTGTCCACCACAGCACCCCCTCAGGTTAACAATATCTACCAATAGCATAACAACTGGGTTCATCCATCCGCAAGCCGGATGCTCGATACGATGGTGTAAACGGGACCCCCGGGGCCCAGCTGGCTCCTCACCAGTTCGATACTCTTGACCCGCTGCCTACCCCAGGTGGCGTCCCCTGACTCGGCCACAAAGCCGCTGACATCGTGTCCCCCGCCCCTTGAGCGGGCTCGACCGAGGGTGACATGCGGATGATACTCCCGGCGGTCACCCCTGAACCCGTGCTCCCTTTGCAGTCTGTCCTGTACCCTGCCCTGTAGGTGCTTGAGTCTTTCTGCACCGTCACCTATGCCAGCCCACAACACCCTCGCACGCTCCGGGCGGGGAAAGGCTCCTGAGGAAGCAACCTCCATGTCGAATTCTGGTTGTCCTCCGACCGCGCTCTTCAGGGTATCGACTATTGGTTCGAGCTGGCTCTCGGGCACATCCCCCAAAAAGCTCAGGGTCACGTGCATATTTTCCGGGGCCACCCAGCGAAAACCGCGGCCCTGGCTGGCCCTGAAGAGCTCCTGCCACTTCGCCAGCTGCCCACGGATGTCCTCGTCTAAAGATACACATACGAAGCATCTAACGCTCATCGCTGCCACCCACCTCAATTACATCGTACATTTGTTCGTATGTCAAGGATTATCACCGCATTCGAGGAGGTGTTCCCTTATCCTCATCAGCGCGTAGACGGCGCTCCTCCTTCTCACCGTATCCCGGGAGCCGCTGAGACGGCGGCGCTCCGTGGTGAGTCCCCACGGCCCCGCGATAGCAAACACCACGGTGCCCACGGGCTTTTCCTGGGTACCTCCCGACGGACCGGCGATGCCCGTGATGGCGACGGCGGCATCGGATCCCAGGACCTCCATGGCACCCTCGGCCATGGAGGCGGCAACCTCCTCACTCACTGCACCGTGGGCGACAAGGAGTTGCTCCGGTACGCCCAGGGTGGACGTCTTGACGGCATTGGAGTAGCAGACGATACCTCCCAGGAAGAAATCGGATGAACCCGGCACGTCGGTGATGATGCCGCCCAGCATACCGCCCGTACAAGACTCTGCCAGGGCAAGGGTCAGGCCGCGCGACCTCAACATATCGCCCACCACTCCCGCGAGGCTGTCTCCATTGTGCCCGTACACGGCCGAACCGAGAAGCTCGCTGATCTCCTCGACGATCGGGGCAAACTTCTCCTCCGCCTCCTCCTGCGACTCAGCCCTGGTGGTCAGACGTACCCTCACCGTTCCCTCGGCAGCATACGTCGCGATGGTGGGATCCGACTGCTCACGGAGGAGCCGGCCTATCCTGGTCGCAACGGATGCCTCTCCGATGCCGGCCGTCAAAATATCGTGGCTGAACAGGCTTGATTCGGGAAGCATGTCCCGCTGTCGCAGGATGGGAAGCAGCACGTCCGAGAACATGGTCTCCATCTCCGCGGGGGGACCCGGGAGACAGGCAACGCTTCCCCGGGCGTCCTGGAGGAAGAACCCAGCAGCGGTGCCGACATCGTTGGGTAGGGGGACCGCCCCTTCGGGTATGAGGGCCTGCCGGCGGCTGTTGGCGTGCATTGCCAGGGAGCGCTGCGCATAGAAACGCTCCATCCGCTCAAGGAGGGCCTCGTCGAGCTTGAGCTCCCTGTCCCACGCCTCCGCCACCACGTGCCGGGTGATGTCATCGGGCGTGGGACCTATCCCGCCGGTTACTATCAGCAGATCGGATCTCTCGCGGCTCACCAGAAGGGCTTCCCTGAGCCGCGCCGCGTTATCGCCCACGGTGATGTGATGATATACGTCAACGCCCAGTCCGGCGCACTCCCTCGACAGGAACCGGGCATTGGTGTTGAGTATCTCGCCGAGAAGAATCTCCGTACCCACCGTGACTATCTCTGCTCGCATGAAGTGATCCCACCCGTCTTCAGGAGTCCATCATGATCACATCTAGCATACCAGAACACGGAATCCGACGATAAGACTCAGCGTCGTTCACGAGAGATGCTCGTGATAAAGAGGCGACGGGCAGCGGCAGTCCCGAAAAAAACTGCGACACACCTGATCAGCCAAAATGACCGTGACAAGGCCGTGTTGAGTGAAGGGAGAGGACGGGCCTCTCCCCCGGTGTCGGATGCGAGGGATCAGACTATATCCACTCTCGCCTCTTTGTCGGCTCCGGGCTTCCACTCGATTTCGATTTCAAACTGATGCTCCACATCGTCCTCGATCTCGTACTTCAGCTCCAGCTTGGTAGCACCGGAAGGACGGACCTCCAACTGACGGTCGCCCTGCACCAGCTGGAAATAGCCCTTTTCCTTGAGCTTTGTGCCCACCTGGACCAGGAAATCCCCGATCTCCGCCACGCTGCGCGGCTCCTCGCTGGAAAAGACCACTTCCTCCCTGCCGGACATGTTTCCACCGTCCTTCTTGGCTCAGATTGGGGTGCCCTGCTCGCCCTCAATGGCACGACGCCCCGAGCCGCGGACCGACCTATGCCCGCATGCCAAGATAGTTAGTTCGCCGCCGGTCGTGTTTATCCTCCACGTGGATAATGCCAAAGAGGCTGTGACCATCCGTCAGAGTCCAGTCTGAGGAGTCAGTCGAGCCGTCGTGAGAGATCCATGATCCCATTCCTCGAAGGGCAGACCAATTAGTACCGGCGTCCATACTCAAAGATGTATCTACCGACCAGGAGTTCCCATCAATGACCACGCTTACGGTCCGGCGAACCTGCCCACCACTGTCCTGGGGTGTACGGCGTAAACCAACACGAATCATCACTGCCCTTTTCGGCAAGCGGGTCCTCCTCAGAGCCAGCCGCCGGGACATATTCGCGTTGACGAGGACCCGCTGTTCGAATGGGGAGGCACAGGCGAAGGCTCCCTCCTGCGATCGCTGCGGGACACGATGGTGGTGCGCGCAGACATCATCAAGGGTCCCGCAGGATCATTGTGCCCTGCCCACAGTCAGACCGAAGGGTGGCACTCGCCGGACGGAGGGAGGAACGACAGGTATCGAAGCAGGAATTCGCACTGCTCAATGTCCTTGTCCCGGTCCTCTTCTACATGCTCCTTCAGCTTCCAACAGGTGCTCAGCACCTTGTCAAAGAAGGCGAAGTGGGCGATGGCGGCCCTGGGTGCTCCCAGGTACCTGCCGAGTCATCTCCTCCATCCCCTCGCACCACCGGGCCGGTGGGATCTCTGCCACCGCGGTGAGCGAACGCTCCCGGATGCCGTCGAGGCACCTTGAGCAGCCGATGACCTTCTCTACAACCATGACAGTGGGTCGGGAGAATCGGGCGAGGAAAATGAAGGTAGTGGTAGGGGGTCGAAGGATATCTCGGAGTCTGCCGGTACCATCCTGGTCCACGGCCTCCATTGGTGCGAACTACCCGGAGCTGTTCGAGGAAAGGGTGGAGCGACGTATCGAAGACGGGGGTCCGACGTTCACGGGGATCTTCAGCCCGATGCAGGTCGTCACCGACGGAAACGACATTGACTCGACGGAGAGATCCGTGCGCACATGGGTCAGATGAGCAGACGGCTCGACGGTACAGTCTCTCAACGGGCGGCGACGGTCTCAGTGTCCCTGCTGCCAGCGGGCTCCCCCTCGCGATCCGGGTCCAGGAGCTCGCGGAGCTGCTCGCCGCTCAGGGTCTCCCGTTTGAGCAGCAGGGGAACTGCGGTGTCAAAAAGCATACGGTACGAGGCCATCACCTCGATGACCATGGATAGTTCCTCATTGAGGAAGTCGCTGACCGTGCGGTTGAGCTGCTCCTGGGGGAAAGTATCCTCGGAGACGATCCCGACCGGTGACATCCCCGAAAACACCATCTTCCTGGCCAGGGCCGAGGCCTGGGAGAAGTCACCGCTGACGCCCGTGCTGCTCTCACCCAGCAGAACGTTCTCCGCGGCGCACCCTCCGAGGGCGAAGTGGATCTCCCTCCTCAGCTCATCCCGGGTATACAGGTACTTGTCCTCCGGTGTCGCCTTCCTCACGTAGCCCAGAGAACCTCCCCGCGGTGTGATGCTGATGGAGGCGACGCTTCCGGGCATCGCCACCTCTCCCATCACCGCGTGGCCCAACTCGTGGACGGCGACCCGCTCCAGTTCCTTCTCCGAGGGTCGCCGATCCAGCCGTTCGCCCATCATGACCTTCTCCACGGCCTCCATGAGGTGCCTCTGCTCCAGGGCGCGAGCATCCTCCCGGAATGCCAGAATGGCCGCTTCGTTGGCAAGGCTCTCCAGGTGGGCCCCCGAGAAACCGAAGGTCTCCCTGGCCACTGCGGTCAGGTCCACGCTGTCTGTTAACGGTTTGCCGTCGAGATGGATGTTCAAAATGTCCTGCCGCCCGCGGGCATCGGGGAGCTCGACGTAGACTATCCTGTCAAATCGCCCGGGACGCAGGAGGGCATCATCGAGGAGGTCTTTGCGGTTGGTCGCACCCATGAGTAGGATTCGAGGGTGCTGGTCGCGGTCGATGCCGTCCATCTCCACCAGCAGCTGATTCAGAGTCTGATCATACTCCAGGTGGCTGCTGTGCCTGCCCCGTTTGCCACCGACTATCTCGAGCTCGTCGATGAAGACGATGGCTGCATCGGAGTCCTCGCCCCGGGCTTCCTTTCGCGCCCGGGTGAAGATCTCGCGGACTCTCTGTGCTCCCACGCCGGCGTACATCTCCACGAACTCACTGCCCGATGTGGCCACGAAACAAGAACCGGTGTGACCCGCCGCCGCCCTGGCCATCATGGTCTTACCGGTACCGGGCGGCCCGACCAGCAGAAGCCCCCGCAGGGGACGAATTCCCAGGAGGCTGGCCCGCTGATCACCTATGGCCAGATCGAGGCACTCCCGCAGCTCCTCGATGGCCCTGTCCTGTCCTCCTATGTCGCAAAAGCCGGGGCTCTCCGCTCTTTCCGATATCGATGCCACCCTGACACCCTTGCCTCCTCCCGAGCCTCCCAGCCGCGTGAAGCGCAGAAGGACCAGTACCAGGACACCGGCGAGGGCGACGGGAAAGATGTTGTGACCGCGGAGCATCAGAAAGACCAGCACACCGCAGGCGACACCGATGCCCAGCTCGCGCCAGTTCTGTTCCAGGTATTCGGTGATCCTACTCACCGGCCGCCTCCTTTCCCGAGAAAGACTCAGCACGGGCCACGACGCGGTGCAGGTGGGCGTCACCACCGCGGGTCATGCTGAGGTATATGTTCGTATCATCCACCTGCAGGTTCACCCGGGCATCCTCTCCGTTGAGCTCATCGAACAGTCGATCACGCATCTCGGTGAGGCGGCCGCTTGCAGCACCATCGTAAACAAAGATCTCCACCCGGTCCCAGAGCGCCAGCAGCTGCCCATCCGGTGCGTCCTCTACCTGCAGGTGGTACGGTTTGCGGCCCAGGACCTCACCTATAGATTCGGCAATATCCCGGTAAGCGCCGCGCAGATCATCGTGATTCGCGAGCCTGACCCGAATGATCCACTCATCGCTGTGATCGAGAGTATATTCAGCCACGTCCGGATGCTCCGAGAGAAGCTCCCGGATGGGAATCTCCCCCCGCCCGCGGTCGTAGAGTACGGATCCACCGAGCAGGAGGGTTAGGCATACGATGGTCGAAACCACTATGAGTGGAGCCTTGAGCTCGGAAAACCGCATTGAGTACCTCCAGTCCGGTGGTCAAAGCTAGGACGAGGATGCCTGTCAACCCCAGTGTCAGCTCAAAAACTCGGACTAAGCGTACATCAATGCTACCATAACTGAGATATGAGGAAAAGGTTGTGTGTTAGCTTCAATTTCAGGGAATTTATGCTGTCGCAGGAAGATCACGTCAGTCTCCGCTGGGCACCCGCCCCCAGAGATCAACGGCGCCGGCCCCGGTGATATCCACGGTTACCATCTCCCCCACCTTCAACCCCCCACCATCCTCGATAAGCACGTAGCCGTCCACCTCCGGCGCCTGCCCCTGGTGGCGGCCGAGGATTCCCTCGCCATCATCTGCGTGATCCACCAGGACGGGTAGGCTCCTGCCCACCAGTCGCTGCTTGACCCTGTTTGATGCCTCGGAGGCAGCACTTACCAGGAGGTTTCTGCGCCGGTTCTTCTCCTCGGTGCCCACCTGGTCCGGCAGGGAGTGAGCCCGGGTCCCTTCCTCCCGGGAGTACGCGAACACCCCCACGTGATCCAGCTGCGCCCGGCGGACAAAATCAAGGAGGGCGCAGAAGTCCTCCTCCGTCTCACCGGGATAGCCGACGATGAAGGCCGAGCGCAGCGATATGCCGGGCACCTCCTCCCGGATCAGCTCGAGAAGCCGGGTGACTTCCCGTGGATCCTCGGCCCTGCCCATGCGCGTGAGGACGGAAGGGCTGGCGTGCTGAAGAGGGATGTCCAGGTAGGAGCAGATGTTCTCGTGATCGCGCATCACCCCCAGGAGTTCGGGGTCCACACCCAGGGGATGAGCATACATCAGCCGGAGCCACACCCCGGGATGAAGCTCCGCCATCTCCTCGAGGAGGGACGGAAGTCGCATCCGGAATTTGCGACCCAGGTCAAGACCGTACAGGGTTGTGTCCTGGGCGATGAGAACGATCTCCCGCGCCCCGTCTTCGGCCAGCGCCGCCACCTCCGCCAG
>PWUB01000328.1 GCA_003563755.1 Clostridia bacterium | reverse complement strand
GCCCTGGCGGAGCTCATGGAGCGCTCGGCCAAGACCGAGCGCGAGGAGGAGTTCGTCACGGATTCTGGTAACATGATAGATCCGGGCTAGATGGGGCCGTCCCTGCGGGGTCCGGATGCTCTCAAGCCGGATCGTGTGGGGTGGCAGGCGACCTGTATCATCTCGCATGATTCGGTACACTGAAGATGTGACTGTACATTCGAGAGGGGTGTTCTCGATGACCGCAAAGACATACGAACTACGAGTGTCTCTCCAGGATATGTCCGGGCAGATCTGGCGGAGACTCCGGGTGCCGGGTGATACCGACCTCGCAAAGCTGCATGAGATCTTACAGGATGTGATGGGGTGGGAGGGGTATCATCTGTATGCCTTCGAGGTCGGTGGGGAGGACTACGGTGATCCGGACCCCGACTTCTCTGACGGGATGAGAGATGCACGACGGGTGTTGCTTCAGGATGTTCTACGCAGTAAAGGCGACAGGATGAAGTACATCTATGATTTCGGAGACGACTGGGTACACCTGATCACGGTCAGGAGCATCCTGCCCCAGGCGAGTGCCTTCCCAGTGTGCCTGTCGGGTGGAGGTGCATGCCCCCCGGAGGACTGCGGGGGCACCTTCGGTTACTGGCGCCTTCTCGCAGCCCTCGATAATCCGGAACACCCGGACCACGAGGAGGCCAGGGACTGGGTGGGGGATGACTTCGATCCCGATGCTTTTGAGCCCGAGATGGTGAACTGGCTGCTGCGCGGTCGCGGCAGCAGTGATGATGACGACGAATCCATCGCGGCTATCATCTCCTCTTTCCTACATGATCAGCTGCTGTGGGTCTCAACAGCGACATATCGGAAATACCAACGCTGCATGGATACTCTCCAGACGGCTCTGAATTCATATGGTTATGACTACTCAAGCGTAGACTACGACTCGGTGCAGGAGCAGGGCAAGACCTTCTGCCAGGTCGCCGAACTTGCGCCGCTGCTGCGGTACATGAAGGAGTTTTTCGGATACTTCCTGCCGCGGAAGGCGTACGCCACGGTGAGCGAGATCGAGGGATGCCGCGCGACCTTGCGGCGGTTCTTTGAGTGGTTGGCGGATGAGGATATCATCGATCCGGATGCCGCGCAGGCGTACCGTAGGGACATAGCACGGGATGCGGCGAAGGGAATCGAGGCTGCCCGGGTGCGGTGGTACGAGTTTGCTCCCCTCGAGGTCCCTCCAGCCGACGAGGTGGACGAGCTCATCGAGGATCATCTCACCGTGAGCCGGGTGGAACCGGGTACACTGTGGTTGGAGGATACCCTCGGTGGCGGTGACCCCATCGTCGTGAAGGCCCCGCGTGCCTTCACCGACCTCTGCACCGCCGGGATGGACCTGGCGGTAGAGGTCCAGCGTTCAGGTGAGCAATGGTACCTGGTCGATGTTTTCAACGCTTATCCGGAGTAGTGGATGAGGTTTCAATCACGGTTGTCTCGAGGTCAGGTGTTGCCTGTCTGGATTCAGGTAGGTGATGAGCACCCCCTCGGATCACAACGGTGGGCTGTCCCATGTTCTGTGGAACTTATAGCAGCCACTGGCTCCGGATTCATCCGATGCACTGCCTCTCGATTCACAGCCTGCAGGTGTTGTCGGATACTCATGGCCAGCATGGGATGGTCCCGGTATCCCTTGATTCGGTTAAACCTCTGCTCATAGTCCAGAACGCCGCCGCTGACCACCGCATCACCTGTTTCCCGTTCCTCCATCACTTGACGTTCCGGGTTGCCTCCCGCACCATGGAGAACGCCGACTCCATCGGATTGGTGCTGGACACCGGGTCTTTAAGCAGTGCTGACAGGGTCAGACGGATCACCAGAAACCAGTGGATACGTCCAGGGAAGCCAGAGCGGAAAAGGCTCAGGTTGGGAAGCCCTTTACAGCTAACGGGTAAGTGTGCTCTAATATGACCACGGTCAGCAAACTGACCGTGGTCATGAGGTGAGCACTATATCCCTGTATCAACAACAGCGGGAAATGGCAAGAGCAAAAATCCTGGAAACGTCTGTGGCTGTTTTCAGGGAAAGAGGTTATGACAATGCTACAGTTGACGAGATAACCAGGCGCGTGGGAATCGCCAAAGGTACGTTTTACAATTTTTTTGCGTCGAAGAGTGAGAGCTTGCTTGCCTGGGCGACAGAAAAGATGCGGTCACTTGACTACCGTGAGGCCCTCGATCCCAGTAGGACGGCCGAAGAAAACCTATATACCTTTACTAGACTCTTGGTAAAAGCCGTGTGGGAAGAGCAGTTGTTGTTTGAGAGCTTTCTAAAAGAGATTCTCAAAGTGCAGGGAGATCCACATTACCACCGTCAATTTGACTTGCTGCGCATTTATGATGAGATCCTTGCCCACTCCATTGATTACGGCGTCATCGCCGGGTCGATGTCGGAGGTGAAAATTGAGGTGCTCAACAGTGCCCTGTTTATGGGGATGATTGGCGCATTGGGTACTGTTGACACGGCGGAAGGGTTGGAACAGCACCTGAACCGGATCATCAAGGTCTGTGTATACGGCCTGCTAGGAGGAGAAGAATGACCAAGAAGCTTGCGGCGGTTTATTCGATTATTGTAGGAGTATCCTTGATTGCAATGTGGATCGTGTTTTACGTTACGGGATCAATTCCGGAACTGACAACGGAACCGGCGAGGATATTATTGCATATCACTGCCGAGGTCGTAACGGCGGCAGCGTTAATCATCGCCGGGTCGGGCCTGTTAGCCGGCAAAACGTGGGGGTACCAGGTTTACCTGGTGGCAACCGGCGCATTGCTTTACACAATGATTCAAAGCCCAGGCTACTTTCTGCACATAGGTCAGGCCGGTTTTGTGGGCATGTTTACCGTTCTAATCATCCTGTCTCTATTCCTGTTAACTAAGATGGTAAGGCAAAGCAAGAGCTGTGTAGTTAGGAACCCAGAAGGGTGATTTCGGAGCTCGACGCTACGCACCCTATGCTTCCGGCGGGTGTCATCCATAGTGGGACAGCTTTGGGTAGAGGGCAGGGTCACCTGGGTCAGAGTTGATGTGGGAGGGAGATCCGGATGGCTCAGAAGAAGTGGTCGGTGGAAGAGAAGCTGGAGATCATCCTGACTGCACTGAGGAGAGACCATCTCGCGGTGGCGGATTTCTGCTGAACATGGGGTCAGCGATGCAACGTACTACAAGTGGCGCTCTCAACTCTTCGAGGGCCGTGTGAAGTCACCGTGTATCGCCGGTTGAAAAGCTCCACTTGTTGTGTGGCGAAAAGGAATCTCTCTCGCAGAAGGCAGGATCGGCTGATTCCGGTGAGTGAAGGAAGACTGTACTGGGAGGGTGATGTGACATCACGTGGAGTGTTGAACGGGTCGTCTGTTTCGATGATGAGGTCTTCCTGCAGGACGGACTGTCCCACCTGGGCTTCCGCGATAGCTCCGGGGTTCTACTGGCCTTAGATTATGACTATCATCGCGCGGCGCTCATAGACCCCGAGGGTCTGCTGATATGGACAGCGGGATCTGGGGAGTTCCTCTCTGCATCGCTGCATTTCCGGGTTTCGCTGCGCAACCCGATGTACGGTTGTCGTCTGCCTGACGGAGCATGGATTGTGGCCTCGGGAGGCGACAATAGGGTGCACCATCTCTGTTCATCAACAGGAACCGCCGATGTTCTGATTGACGGTCAGGAGGTGGGCCTGCAATCCATGGGAAACTGCGTCGCTGATGCGGAGGGGAGCATCTGGATCAACGATGTCACCGGCTGCGCGGTATGGCGCTTTGACTACGATGGCAACTTCGTTGAGATCGTTGGATCGGGCGAACCGGGATTTCAATCCCACACGGTTCCCTTTGAGGACGCGTTGTTTCACTGGATATACGACCTGCGGTTGGGACCAGACGGGCTTCTGTACGTTCTTGACAGCAGAAACTACGCGGTCAGAAAACTGGACCCGGTGGAGCGGACCGTATCCCTCGTTGCCGGATGCGGAGAGCCGGGCTACTCGGGAGATGGGGGGGATGCCAAGAAGGCCGCGCTGGGGGGTGATCCGCACAGCAAGTTCGACGGTCCGTGGTCAGTTGCCGTGGACGAAGACGGAGACATCTTCATCGGGGACACGCAGAACTGTGTTGTGCGTCATGTTGACGTGGAGAGCCACACCATCAGGACCATTGCTGGGGATCCTGAAGTTGGTCCTGAATCGGATAACGCCGGTGTGACAGATCCCCTTCGACTCCGACTCCCACTGATCTGCAGCCTCGATTATCACGATGATCGGCTGTATGTACCCGAGTGGGAGGGGGATCTCATCATCCTGGCGAGACAGTAGTATCCTCCCAGGTTCAACGGCACGCAATTCCCCGAGTTCGCCAGTCGCGAGTAACACGGAAGGCGCAAACCCCATGCAGCGGGGGATAGTGTGCCAATGGGGCTGGTCATGCAAAATACAGGCGCGGCAGCGCTAATTGCTGATACTGTGGTCTATGCTGTGGGACCCTTTGAACCCACCGGTATTCTGGCCGGAATCATGGCTTTGAGCCTTGTACTCAACCAGTTTATCCCTAGTGCTGTAAATGCTGTGGTAATGACGCCGATCGCGATAGCTACCGCTGCCAGTCAGCCTTGCTGGACCGCCTCGGGACGCCGGTAACGTGGTGGTTCATCGCTTCGGAGCCACTTGTGGATGGTCTTATCTGAGTAGCCACGCTTCAGAGCGATGTCTGCGATGCTCATGCCTAGTGTCTCCGCCTCCGTGATCAGAGAACTCAACTCTGGGGGTGGAGAGGTTCACACCATGACCGCACCGATCCTAACCCCGACTATCTGATCGGCTAATGCTCCTTACTACAGCTCAGGGGTCGCCGTGGTCAGCGCCGCAGAACTCAGGATCAATGGAGCAGTCCGACCGCCTCCCGCTCAGCCTATGTCGTTACAGGTCAGCGGTATAGCGGCACCCGGGGAAGCCAGTACATCCCCAGAAGCTCCCCCTACGGCCGCTGCGCACGACCAGCGTCCGGCCACAACGGGGGCAGGTTCTGCTGTCGCTGCTCTCCCATGGGCTGGTCTCAGGCGAGGGGTCATCTGGCTGTTCCCCGACACTCAACAGGCTCTCTGTAACCTTCTGTCGGTTCCATAGTTCGACGGGGCTCCTCCTGGCCAGCTCGTAGGCGTTTTCCGTGAAGTCGCTGTTGGTAACGACAAGGCCCTTGTCCGCACCGTAGTAGTTGATGGCACCCAGCACTTCCTGCACAGCCCTGACACCCACCACGCCATTCCATCTCTTCGCCTGAACTACTACCGAGCGACCATCCTTCTGAAGGACCAGGTCTCCACCATAGTCTGAATGACTGGGCGTTTCTTTGACTCGATAGCCCTTACGGCGAAGATGAGCTCCCACAAACCTTTCGAACTCTGCGCCGCTCATTCTATCGACTTCTGCAATGCCACTTGCAGCCAACCTATTGCGGGCTCGCCAGGCCAACCAGCGCCTGATCGCAAAATAGCCTACCCCGAGCAGGACCATGACGAT
>PWUB01000116.1 GCA_003563755.1 Clostridia bacterium | reverse complement strand
TGTACACCGATCCTGTGCGCGACGATGACCCGGACGGGGAGACGGTCAAGGTGCCCGATCTCAGCGGCATGACTCTGAGGGCCGGAGCGGAGAAACTGAGCGAGCTGGGTGTGCGTATGGAAGTCAGCGGTAGTGGGATTATAATAAGACAGGAGCCCGCACCGGGAACTCAAGTGCAACACGGTACCATAGTACACCTGTATCTCAGTGCGCCCTGATCTGGGTGGGCCTGCACGATGCTCTGCAGCTGGTATCTCCGCGACGACTCTGAAGCATCCCCGCGAAAGGAGCGCCGTCTGGTGAGGCTTGAGCGGCTATTGGACAAGATTGTGAGGGAAGAGGGTCTGTTTCTGAATTCATCAGGAGCCGTCGACGAAACGGAGATAACGGGGCTGGCATACCATTCGGCGAAGGTCAGGGCGGGGGACCTGTTCCTCTGTCTGCCGGGGCAGGAGACTGACGGGCATCTGTGGGCGCAGGATGCGGTGTCACGCGGAGCCAGGGCGCTGCTGGTGCAGCGGCCCGTGGACGTGGATCCCAGGGTGCCCCAACTCGTGGTCTCTGACAGCCGTCGAGCCGCTGCCCTGGTGGCCGACGTGTTCTTTGACCGTCCCACGAGCCGACTCGCACTCATCGGCGTGACGGGCACCAGCGGCAAAACCACCACCGCCCACCTGATCCGCCACCTGTTGGAGACGGTCGGCATCAGCACCGGACTGGTGGGAACGGTCGGCAGTGTGATCGCCGGCCGGTGGGAGAAGGTCGAGCTGACAACCCCGGAGGCGGTCGATCTACAGGGGATGTTTCACCGAATGGTATCCGGTGGAGACCGGGCGTGTGTCATGGAGGTTTCGTCCCACTCCCTGGTGCTGCACCGTGTTGATGGATGCGCGTTCAACGTGGGGGTGTTCACGAACCTGGCCCCCGAGCACCTCGACTTTCACGCGGACATGGAGGATTACCTACATGCCAAGGCACAGCTCTTCAGGATGTTGGGGAGCGAAGGACTCTGGACGGGCGAGCCCCGGGCGGTGATCAATGCCGATGATGAGAGAGCCGAGAGGATCCGGCAGCTCAGCTCCTGCGAGGCCATCACCTACGGACTGGATACGGGAGAGGTGACGGCCCGCGATATCGAGATGACTCCCGAGCAGTCGAGGTTCAAGCTGGTGGTGGCAGGGCAGCCGCCCGAGGGGGTGGTCCTCAATCTGCCCGGACGGTTCAACATATATAACGCCCTGGCAGCGGCGGCGGCCGCGAGCGCACTGGGTGTGCAGCCCGGGGCCCTCGCCGAGGGACTGTCCACGGCAGAGCAGGTGGCGGGGCGCTTCGAGATCATGTCGTCCGATGACGATGACATAGTGGTCATAGTGGACTTCGCCCACACCGCTGACGAGATGGAGAACCTCCTGGACGCAGTGCGGATGATCTCCTCCGGCGAGGTAATCGTCGCCTTCGGGTGCGGAGGCGACCGGGACAGGAGTAAGCGCCCCGTCATGGGGGCCATCGCCGAGGAGCTGGCCGAGAGGGTCATCGTGACGACGGACAATCCGAGGAGCGAGGATCCGGCCGCGATAGCCGAGGATGTTCTCGAGGGTATGAGAGACCCATCCCGGTGCGAGGTTCACGTGGACCGCAGAGAAGCCATAGCCCGTGCGGTCGAGATGGCCTCACCCGGTGATATAGTCGTCCTGGCCGGCAAGGGCCACGAGACGGTCCAGGTCTTCGCTCACGGTAGCACTCACTTCGATGATCGTCAGGAGGCTCGGGCTGCGCTGCAAGCCAGGCGCGAGCGAAGGGACGGACGTGATTACAGTGGCACCAGGACCCAGCTCTAGCCCCCTCTTCAGGATCGGCGACATGATGGAGATCCTCGGGCTGAAAGACCCCGGGGATGTCGACCGGGACGCCGGGATATTCGGAGTCAACGTCGACAGCCGTCGGGTGGTGCCGGGGGATTTGTTCGTAGCCCTAAAGGGCGAGCGGACCGACGGTCACAGCTACATCAACGATGCTTTCCGTCAGGGAGCGGCAGCCTGCCTCATGATGGAGGGCCGGGAGGTTCCTGGCTGCACCGTTTCTCCGTGCCTAAAAGTTCCGGATCCCCTTGAGGCGTTGGGCTCCCTCGCCTCCTGGTACCGAAGAGGTTTCGTGCTGCCGGTGGTGGCGGTCACGGGAAGCGTGGGGAAGACCACGTGCAAGGACATGATCGCCGGTGTCCTCGGCAGTGAGATGAGGGTTCTCAAGACCATCGGTAACTACAACACCGAGATAGGCGTGCCGCTGACCCTCTTTGATCTACGTCCCGCCCACCGGGCTGCGGTCATCGAGTTGGGCATGCGGAACTTGGGGGACATCGAATACCTGGTCACGTTGGCCAGACCGGAGATCGGAGTTCTTACCAACATCAGAGAGGTGCACCTCGAGACACTGGGTTGCATAGAGAACATCGCCCGGGCGAAGGGAGAATTGTTCACCGCCCTGCCCGAGGACGGATGGGCCATTATCAACGGAGACGATGAGTGGGGGAGATGGATAGCCGCTCGGACACCGGCCAGAACGCTCTTTTACGGTGTTCGATCGGAGGATGCCGAGGTATGGGCCGAAAACATCTGCACCGACGATCTCGCCAGAGCAGAGTTCGACCTGCACTTCGTCGGAGGCAGCGCTCGGCGGGTGAAACTGTCCATAGCTGGAAGACATCATGTCAAAAACGCCCTGGCCGCTGCCTGCGTGGGAACGATGATGGGAGTATCCCCCGACGATATAGCCCACGGCATCGCCAGCTCCGAACTGACAGGCATGCGGATGCAGTGGATGGACCAGGGCGAAATCCTCATCCTGAATGACGCTTACAACAGCAGCCCCACATCGTGTGCCGCCGCCCTGAGGTCCCTTTCCGAGTGCCGGCGGGGCGGACGAAAGGTCGCCGTGCTGGGTGATATGCTGGAGATGGGTTCGGAGGCCCAGAGGGGCCACCAGGAGGTCGGCCGCGGGGTGCCCGAAAGCGGGGTTCAGCTGCTGGTGACGGTGGGGGAGATGGCTGCCATCATCGGGGATACAGCCGTAAAGCAGGGTCTGTCACCGTCCCGCCACCATCACTACGAGGACGTCGATGATCTGATCGCCGGGCTCCCCGGGACCATCCAGGAGGGCGACGTGGTGCTGGTCAAGGCGTCCCGGGGTTGCCGGCTAGAGAGGTGTGTGCAGGCTCTCGGGGAGCTGTTTCCTGGGAGAAACGGGAGAGAGTAAGCCATGATGATGAGCGGATTGCCCCTGCTGGACCTGAGCGAACCCTGGGTGTTTCCGGCCGTCTTCGTCGCGGCCGCCCTGGTCACCGTGGTGCTCGGCTGGGTCATGCTGCCCCTTCTGCACCGATTGAGGTTCGGCCAGAGGATCCGTGACGACGGACCGAGGCGGCACCTACGCAAACGGGGGACTCCCACCATGGGTGGAGCCAGCTTCATCCTCGCTCTCCTGGTGGTACTCCCGTTCTTCGTTTCCCTGGCGCCGGAGGTCAGGATCCTGGTCGGCGTCACCCTGGGGGGAGCGGTCCTCGGTTTCAGCGACGACTTTCTCAAGGTGGTGCTGCGTCGCCCCCTGGGTCTGCGCGGACGCAGCAAACTGCTCGTTCAGCTGCTCCTCGGCGCCCTCCTGGGCTGGGGGGCGATGGCCCTGACAGGCAGGGGAACCTTCCTGGTGGTGCCCTGGTGGGGAGGCCGTGTGGATCTGGGAGTCTTTTATCCCGCTTTCACCGCCCTCCTCCTGACCGCCTCCAGCAATGCGGTGAACATCACCGATGGTCTCGACGGCCTGGCCGCCGGGGGCACGGCGATGGCATCGGTGGTCTTCGTGGCCGCGGCCCTGGCCAGAGGCCAGGTGGCCGTGGCCCTTTTCGGGTCTGCCCTACTGGGGGTGTGCATAGGGTTTCTATGGCATAACTTCCACCCCGCCCGTGTATTTATGGGAGATACGGGGTCGCTTGCTCTCGGTGCAGCGCTGGCCGGGCTGGCGGTGCTGACCGAGACGGACCTGCTTCTCGTCGTGGCCGGTGGTCTCTTCGTCGTGGAGACCCTGTCTGTGATGATCCAGGTGACATACTTCCGTCTCACGGGCGGACGCAGGCTGTTTCGGATGAGTCCCCTGCATCATCACTTCGAGCTTCTCGGGTGGAGTGAGGTCTCCGTGGTTTTGAGCATGTGGGCCTTTCAGCTGTTCTGCGCGGCACTGGCGTTTCTCGGGTTGCGAGGTATGGGATCGTGAGAGGAACCGCTAAATCGATGAGCCAACCTAGGCCGCGTCAGCTGCCCGACCTCGTCCTCGTGATGACGGTGGTCGCCCTCACGGCCTTCGGCGTGCTCATGGTCCTCAGCTCCAGCAGCTATGCCGCGAGGGTCAGGTTCGACGACAGCTTCTACTACTTCAAGCGGCAGGGTTTGTGGGCCCTCGGCGGCCTATTCGCCCTCATGGTACTGCAGAGGGTCAACTACGGTTTCTTCAGACGCTACGCCCGGGTGGGCATCGTTATCGCACTCGTACTTCTTGGGTTCAGCCTCCTGCCCGGCATAGGAATCGAAGCCCGGGGTTCCCAGCGGGCGTTCAGGGTGGGACCGGTGACCGTCAGCCCCGCGGAGCTGGTGAAGCTGTGTCTCGTCATCTACCTCGCTCACAGCTTCTGCCGCGTTCCGGGCAAGATGCGCCGCTTCTGGACGGGAGTGGTGCCCCACCTGGCCGTGGTGGGCCTGGTTGTGGGTATGGTGATGCTGCAGCCTGACCTGGGAACGGCGGTGACCATCACCGGAACGGCCTTCATACTGCTGTACATAGCCGGGGCCCGACCCGTTCATCTGGCCGTCCTGGGTTTGATGGCGGTGCCCGTGGTGTGGATGTTGATTCTATCCGAACCATACCGGCGCATACGATTCTTCGCCTTCCTCGATCCATGGATGGACCCCCTCGGCGCGGGGTTTCACATCATCCAGAGTTTGTATGCCCTGGGATCGGGAGGGCTGTTCGGGGTGGGTCTCGGGGCCAGTCACCAGAAGTTCCTCTACCTCCCGGAACAACACACCGACTTCATCTTCGCCATCGTGGGGGAGGAGCTGGGGCTCCTGGGCTGCCTGGCGGTCCTCACCTTGTTCGGTGTCCTGGCCTGGCGGGGATTCAGGATTGCAGCCGCAGCTCCCGACGCCTTCTCCGGGATACTGGCGTCGGGGATCACGGTGATGATCATCTTGCAGGTCGTAATCAACATCGGGGTGGTGACCTCCGTTCTGCCGGTGACAGGGATACCCCTGCCCTTCATAAGCTACGGCGGTTCATCCCTGATGGTAACCCTGGGAAGCATAGGAATCCTGCTGAACATCTCGAGGTACTGTCGGGTGTAGGTCTGGGGTGGGGTGATGAGATGTGAGGAAACTGATTGTGACCGGTGGAGGCACCGGAGGACACGTGTATCCTGCCCTGAGCATCGCCAGGGGTTTCTTGAAGCGGCACCCGGAAGCCGAGGTGCTGTACGTTGGGGGACGGGGGGGCCTGGAGAGCCAGGT
>PWUB01000343.1 GCA_003563755.1 Clostridia bacterium | reverse complement strand
GCGGTGAAGGCTTTACGGGCAGCAGTAGCGAAGAAATGAGCAGCAGAGGCACATCGTCGTCAGGGCGGGGGGAAGGGAAGGATCGATCAATGCAGGATATCCGGTTGATGATGCTCGCTGTGAGCTCCATATTGTTCGGGCTTTACCTGGAAGTTGCCTGGGACGGTCCATCGGGCATCGGGGGCATCTTCGCCGTCTTAGGCATCGTGACGGCGTTCCTGGTCGGGCTGAAGAAAGAAGGGGACTGAGGGACCCCGGCGGCGGCCCGCACACGGAGCTGGCACGTCCAGGGGAGAGCCGGAGGGCAGCATGGCGACCGGCTCTTCCCTCGGTTCGCTATTTCCTGCGCAGGATCTCCACCGCCCGTTCAGTGTTGAAGACCCCGCAGGGGCAGAGGGTGGTCATCTTCTCGGCGGCCTCCTCGGCGGTCATCCTGCCTTCATCCATGGCCGCCTTCATCTCCTCGACCAGGTTCGCGGATACCTGGTGGTGACCGCACATGGTGGTGACCTCCAGCACATCCTCCGCGGGGAGCAGTTCGGTCCTGCCCCAGACACCCAGGGACAGGTTGACGGAATGGGGGGTGATGTCCTCACCTGCGCAGGCCTCGAAAATGTGGTCGGTCAGGCCGCTGATGATGACGGAGAGTCCCAGGTCGAGCTTCTTCATCTCCCGTATGAACTCCGACACCTGTTCTGTGCTCGTGAAAACGCCTCTCAGTCGCGAGGTCTTGCGGAGGTTGTCGCGGATGAGTTCGACGGGGGTGGACCGGGCCGAGCCGGTGCCGACATCACCCCAGTTTCTCGATCCCAGGGACACCACCAGGTCGATCACCTTCCCGTATTTCTCCGGCAGGTTGTCATCGTTGATGCCCCTGGAGGGGTACACCTGCCAGACGTAGTCGCCGCTGAGTGATTCTCTATCGCCGGTCCGGTGCAGGGTGTGTGTCATGATCCGCTCCCCTCTCCAAACAGCGGTCTGCCGAGTCCCAGGTTGACCTTGCTGTTGCCCCTCGCGGGGATGCCCAGGTCCTCGAGGTCTTTCAAGACGGGGATGGATCCGTCGTCATCGACCCGGGTGATGAGCCCCACGCTGAAGACAGTGTCCACCTGCTCGGCCGCCTCGCGCAGCCTGGAGATCACGGGCTCGAGCATCTCCACGCCGGTCACGAACTCCACGATGAGGGAGAGGACCCTCTCCTTTTTCAACTCCTCGTCTACCAGGCCCCGCTGGGGATTAGCGAGGAAGCTGGTCGTCGGGTTGTCTCTCTGGAAGGTGATTCCCAGCTCGACCAGGGCCGCCGTCACCTTCTCGAGGTCGGCCAGGGACGTCGACACTCCCGGCCTGCCCAGCTCGATGCAGAATCCCAGCTGCCCCCTGCCCACGCGGCCCGTCACGTCGTTGGTCTTGACCTCCTCCGTACCGCGGCCCGGGATCCCCGTGGCCTTGATTAGGGTGGGATCGCTTATCCGGCGCACGCTCCGGGGATGATCGTCCTCCTCGGAGCTGATCGCCCCCACGGGACAGACGTCAAACCTGACACACAGGTGGCACTCCACGCAGCGGTCCTCGTCAACGACCGCCGTGCCGTCGGCCACCGAGAGAGCCCCCACTACACAGTACGGGACGCACTCCCCGCAGCCGGCGCACAGTTTTTCCGATATCAGCACAACCATATGTCCTGACCTCCTTCTGCTCGCGAATCCTCGCGGGTTGATCACATGTCAGGCGCGCAGAATCCTCCCGGGACGTTGACCGGTGAGTTCTCCGCCCCTCAGCACGGGGGTGCCGTTCACCAGCACGTGGTGTATGCCCTCCGGGGGCCTCAGGGGGTCGGCGTAGCTGTTGCCGTCGATGACGGAGTCTGGATCGAATACCACCAGGTCCGCCCAGTGGCCCTCCCGCACCAGGCCGCGGTCCCTCAGTCCCAGCCTCTGGGCCGGCAGAGAGGTCATCCTGCGCACGGCGTCGGGCAGGGTGAGAACCCCCTCCTCGCGAACGTACCGTCCCAGTATGCGGGGGTATGTTCCACCCATGCGCGGATGGGGCTTTCCTCCCATGAGTCCGTCGGTCCCCACCATGTGGTACGGGTGCTGCATGATGCGGCGCACGTTCTCCTCGCACATGCTGAAGATGACCATGCTCACCGAGCCATCTTCCTCGTATAGGAGATCGAACACCGCCTCCGCCGGCGGGGTGCCGCGGAGTTCGGCGATCTTGGTGACGGTCCTGCCCTCCAGGGGTCCGTTCGCCTCACTCGCCACCGCCGTGACCAGGATGCCGTCCCATCCCGCGTTGTGTGCCATGTTGTCCCAGCCCAGGGCCTGGTGGCCCTCCTCGATCTGTTGCCTCGCCCGCTCGCGAAGGTCCGGATCCTGCAGTCTGGTCCTGAGCTGGTCGGGACCGCCCTGAAGCATCCACGGAGGGAGAAGAGCCAGCATGGTGGTGGATCCCGCCGTGTAGGGGTACTGGTCGAAAGTCACGTCCTGTCCCTCCGCGCGGCGCTCCTCGAGAAAGGCCAGGGCCGAGGGGACCTTGTCCCAGTTGGGCCTGCCCGAGGCCTTGAAATGGGATATGTGAAGGGGCACTCCGGCCTCCGAGGTGATCAGGGCCGCTTCCTGCAGGGACTCGAGGAGCAGGCTGCCCTCGTTTCGCACGTGGATGACCAGGGGGCGGCCGCTCCCCTGCATGACTTCGCAGAGGGCGGTCAGCTCATCGGTGGTCGAATACATGCAGGGCACGTATATGAGGCCCGTGGAGAGGCCGAAGGCGCCGTCGGCCATCGCCTCCTCGACTCCGGAGCGTGCCTGTGCCAGCTGCCCGGGGGTGAGCTCTCCGGGGTCCACGCCGGCGACAGACAGCCTGATGTTGCCCTGGGGCAACAGCTACGCCACGTTCACCGCCGTGGCAGCGGAGTCGAGGCGGTCGAGGTACGAAGAGAAACTGTCCCATTCCCACTCCAGGTTTCCGTGGCCGGTGATTCCCGATATGGTCCGCTTCCAGGAGGCTTTCATACCGGGCCGTATGGGGGCCGGGCCGACTCCGTCCTGGCCGATGAGTTCCGTGGTGACACCCTGGCGGATCTTTGGCTCGGCCAGGGGATTTACCACCAGGTCCAGGTCGGAGTGGCTGTGCATGTCGATGAACCCCGGGCAGACCGCCAGTCCCCGGGCGTTCACGGTCTCCTGGGCCTCTGTCTCGCCGATTCTGCCGACGGCGGTGATCCTGCCGCCGGAAATGCCCACGTCTCCGCGGTACCAGGGGTTGCCCGTGCCGTCAAGTATCATGCCGCCCTGGATCAATATCTCGTACAACGTTCTCACTCCTGTCGAGATGCCTGCACACTCCGTTCAATTCCGCACGGCCGCCTCCGAATCCTTCCCCGTCGTCGATGCCCCATGGAGGCAGGCAGGTATCCCGGGGTGGTTGCTTGAATCCCTCAACTGGATAATCAGACTTGACGGAGGAGGTTCACAGGTGAGGATAATCGAGGAGGTCCAGCCCAGCTGGATATTCACAAACGGCCGGATATATACCGTGGATGATGACGACAGGGTAGCCCGGGCCCTGGCCGTCGCTGGTACGCGGGTCATGGCGGTGGGCTCCGACGAGGAGGTGCTGTCCCTGGCGGGCCCGGACACCCAGGTGCGGGACCTCCGCGGACGCACCGTCATACCGGGTATAATCGATTCTCACAACCACGGGTGGGAGGCCGGGCAGCTGATGGAGGGCCTGATCACCTTCGGCATTCCCGGGATCGAGGAACTCAAGGAGAGTATCGCTGAGAGAGTCACGGCCCTGGCTCCCGGATGCTGGCTGCAGGGTGGTGGGTGGATTGAAACCCAGTTCCGGGAGAACCGCATGCCCAACCGGTGGGACCTGGATGAGGCGGCACCGGATCACCCGGTGGTACTCGAGCGGATCTTTTCAACATGTGTCGTGAACTCCCGGGCCCTGGAGGCGGCGGGGATCACCCGCGACACCCCGGATCCCGCCGGAGGCCGGATCGAGAGGGATCCGGAGACCGGCGAGCCCACGGGGGTCCTGCACGGTGCCGCGAAGCTGCTGGTCAGGCGCCACATGCCCGGTGCCTTCGGTGCCGATGCCGGGGGGTCCGAGGAGGGAATAGAGGAGTCTGTTTCCCGCGCGCTGGCGGAGTACGTGCGCTGGGGGATCACGGGCATAGTGGAGCCCGGGGTGTCTCCGGGCATCTGCCGTGCCTACCAGGGGCTGCGCTCCCGGGGAGAACTGCCCGTCCGGGTGTGTCTCATGCCCAACTGGCACGGTTTTCCCCTCGAGCAAGACGAGGAGCGCATGGACCGCCTGCTGGACGACATGGGCTTTCACACCGGGTTCGGGGACGAGTGGCTCCGGCTCGGTGGGCTCAAGATGGCCATCGACGGCGGACTGACTTCGAAGACGGCCCTGCTTTCGTGGCCGTACCGGGGTGAGGAGGAGCCGAGGGAGGTGCAGCTGAGACTGGATCCTGACCGCCTCAAGGGTTGGGTGTGGGCCGCCCACAGGGCGGGCTGGAGCGTGGGCATCCACGTGGTGGGTGATATTTCCCAGGACATGGCCGTGGAGGCGATCTGGGAGGCACAGAGGTATGATCCCAGGCCCCACCGACACCAGATCATACACGGCTACTACCCGACCGAGCGGTCGCTGAAGATGATGGCCGGGGCCCGGATCATCGCGGCGGTGCAGCCCTCGTTCATATACGGAGAGGCTGACGGGTACCCGGACCTGCTGGATCCGGACAGGCAGGAATCCTTTTTGCCGCTGAGGAGCTACCGCGAGGCGGGTGTGACCGTGGCCCTAAGCAGCGACATGCCGTCGGCCCACTTCAATCCCTTCTGGGGGCTGTATGCGGCGGTCACTCGCCGGGGCATGAACGGTCATCAACTGGGTGAGCGGGAGACTGTAAGCGCCGAGGAAGGTCTCCGCATGATGACCCTCAACAATGCCTACCTGACCGGCGAGGAGGGTCGAAAGGGTTCGCTGGAGCCCGGGAAGCTGGCCGACCTGGTCATCCTGGACCGCGATATCCTGGGTGTTCCCGCCGAGGAGATAAGGGATACGGTGGTCTGTGCCACCATGGTGGGAGGCTGGATGGCCTTCGACGCAGAGCCCGACGTCCTGACGTTGGGAGATGCAGGGTGATGGGGGAGGTGGGGAGGATGCTGATAGTAATGGATGTGAGGGACAACGTGGCCACGGCGGTCGAGGATCTGTGCGCGGGAGGGAAGGTCCCGCTCCCCGGCGGTGGTGAGGTGAAGCTCGTCGAAGATGTTCCCTTCGGTCACAAGGTCGCCCTCCTGGATATCGAGCGGGGCGACATCGTCGTCAAGTATGGTCAGAGCATCGGCCTCGCCACCCGTGATATCCGACGCGGGGAACACGTGCATGTTCACAATGTAGAGAGCCGCCGCGGACGCGGTGACCTGAGGAAGAGAGAGGGGGGAGACCGGTGACTCTCTGGGGGTATCGCAGGCCGGATGGACGGGTAGGCATCAGGAATCACCTGCTGGTCATATCGTCGGTGGTGTGTGCGAACCGGACGGCGGAGATGATCGCCGAG
>PWUB01000204.1 GCA_003563755.1 Clostridia bacterium | reverse complement strand
TGGGCTTCATAGCTTCGGTCTCCCTCTGCTACGCCATCCTAGCTACAGAGCTTCTGGCTGTTGCTCTGGCAGGTCTGTCTCCTGCTGAGTGTACTCGCCTTATCTGGACACACAACCGGACCTCATACAGCCCGTCCCCTTCGTGGCACACACTTGTCCAGGGCTCGCCCCATGGTGTGATCATTGAGATCCTCGTCAGGCCTGCCTCAGCCCATGCAGTCTCCCGGCCTCGTCCACAGGGTCGCCGGTCTCCGAATCGACAGCCCGGCAGGCACCCCCGATGATCCGGGTCTGCAAACTCCCCCTTGCGACGGAATTGCCCGCAAGATGCGGTGCATCCATGTATCCAGCCTGAACGGCACGGCAGAGCACATCGGGATCCGTCAGGGGATCCTCCTTCTCTGAACCCAGCTCCCGGATGGCCTCCAGTAGCACCTGGGCCTCCTCCAGGAGCTCCTGCTTCCGCCCCACGACCTCCCGATCTCGTCTCATGTCTGGAAAGCCGGCCAGGCAATTGCCGATCACTCGCTCCACGACCTGGCAGCTCCTGATAACGTCACCGGCCGTAGCAGCGTGATCTGCCTCGGAAAAGCCCACCACGTGAACGATGTGGGGCCTGAGGGCCATCTGGAGCACCGTCGAATAAGCCAGCTGCCCGCGGGCCTGTTCCTCGTTCGGGGGAAAGCTGAAGAGTCCGCTGCGCACCTGTCGCCAGGCGCGGAAATTCGGGCCAGCCAGGGACTCGATCATCTCCACCTTTGCCAGCATCTTGGCCAGGTCCATGCTCGCCGAGGTTCCCGCGGGGGTGTTGAACATGTACTGGGCCACGTAGTCCGAGACCCCGGCCGCCCGGGCGTTATAGGCTGCAAGATAAGCCGCAACCACAGCGCAGGTGTCGTGGGAATCCCTCAGGCTCCAGTGGTGGGACTCGTTGACCTCCACGGGGATGTCCCGGTCACCGTGCCACCTCATCATATCCTGGGCCTCACCGATACTCTCTCGGAGGGACCGGGGTCCCCGTCCATCCAGCACGTTGTACCAGAACAGGGGAACGGCGCACCATGCGTTGTTGATCGTGTTTCTTAACATCTCGGCCATCCGGATCACATCCCGGGTTCCACTGTAGCAGCGCATCAGCGGATGATTCCCCCGTCGGCTCGCCGCATACAGCCGCACGAAATCCTCGGCCCCACGGACCGGCACGCCTCCTGCACCGTCCTGCCCCGGGTCCTGTTTCTCCCGATGGAAAAACGCAGACTGGGCGTTGTGATCCGGCCCCAGAGATACGATATCCAGAATCCTGGCTTCCGCGATCTCCTCGATTCCGGTGGCCGTCTCCTTCAGCGTCGGGCGGCCATAATGGTGACGGATCAGGGGAAAGGGCGCCTTGGCCTGGATCCTCCGCACCAGGGACTGGGGCAACACGGTTTCATCGGTTCCTCCAGCGTCATCGCGCAGGTAGTTCAGCACCTCGCCAGGGGAAGCGCCCCCGTCAAAGGCAACCTCAAACAGACCGGTGGCCCGGGCAACCTCGCAAACCGGCCCGGTGCCCCCAAAGGCGAAGCGGGTGCCATCCAGTCCCGCCTCCTCCATCTTCCGCTTCAAATCCGACAAGAGGGGACGGGCCGACTCCGGGGACAGCCTGTAGCTGATAGCGATGACATCTGGTTTCTGTCTTCGGCATGCATCGATCAGGTCCTCGATCGCCACCTGTGTGCCGAGAAAATCCGTGTCACACCCCTCCCCTTCAGCTAACCTGAGAAAACCCAGCACTCCTGCCACGTGAGCACAATCACCGAGGGTCGCAGCTACGATTGAAACCCTTGCAGACATCTCTCACCCCACCATCTGATCTGAGCGTAAACCGGTCACCAATTCTCGTATCTGTTCCGCGCTCATTCCCGACAACCCGAGCCGGTCCACCGTCCGACCCGTGCGCCAATAATCGACCCCGTGCATGATGGAGGCCAAGTGTATGATGGATTTCAGGGTGGGCGTCGGCACACCAAAGGCATCGCCGAAGGACGTCATGGGCACCAGGCTGGATGGTACATCCTCGGTGATGTAGCGATGCTGCATCGACCGCGGTGCCTGGATTCCGGCATATCCCCGGTTGGATTTCATCGCCCGGCAGAGTCCCCGCGCCCGGACACCGTATGCTTCCTGGAGGAATCCCTCTGCCGACCGGAGATGAACTCCCATTGCCCGCGCAACGCCGCGGCGTTCCTCGTCCATCTCTTCGAGAATGCGCGCAACCGAGGGGCTGACCCCCTCGCAGTAATGCTCAAAGGGAACTCCCCCCTCGATTCTGGCGGCATTGAGCAGGGTGGGAGCGGGATGAAAGATCGCCCCGATGTTGTCGAAGCTCGTCTGCAACACGCTCTCGGCCCCCGAAAACTGGGGGAAGGCTTCGTTCAACAGCGCCAGCACCTCACCGGTCCGGGTAGCCGGAAGGGCAGCTACATACACCTTCCGTTTGGTCGCAAAAATCCTCGCTCGGGCCGGGCCGACAGCCCTGCTGGCGAAAAGAAGGGTCTGGGCCTCGGCAACTGTCACCTCGTCCGGGACACCAAGGCCGTCCAACACGAAACGGAACTCCAGGGCCCCCCCCGTTCGACCGGGATTAAGAAGGACGACCTGCCCCGGCTGTAGCTCCCTGGCCATACGCGTCGCCAGGTCCCTGTGGGCCGAGGCTGGGACTACCACCATTACCACGTCCACGCCTCGAAGAGCCCGCGAAAGATCTGTAGTGATTACGTTCAGCGGAGCAAATCCCGACCACTGCCCCTCCAGGAAGAGGCCTCCCCTTCGCCGGATAGCATCCAACCTGCGGGCACTTCGATTATAGAGATTCGTGCGGTGACCCTTCAGAGAGAGATAGCCGGCCATCGCCTGTCCGCCACCGCCGGCACCGACCACAGCAAAACTCATCGTGCGCTGTCTCATAATGCCTCCCTAATCGTATTAGGCCACACTGGATCTGGGCGATGGACATCCACCCCACGCCGGGATTTTACTCAGTTCAATGTCTCATGAGGCATGCTCTGCTAGCCTCCGCCGGGCAAAATCCCTGAGCAAATCATGCCCAGCCGGAACCAGGTGACTGTGCCACTAGGATCGAAGGCCTGCTGCTGTTGATGGAAATTCGGTCACATGTTGAACTACTTCCACGTGAGGAAGTCCACTCTCTGGTGGCCCATCGAAGAACAAGATCCCGAGATGCCTTCCGGAATGCTTGCTACCGGAAGCCGGTGATTCAGATGCCCACTACCATACATATGGCATCATCAGGAAATCAGGACAACGACACCAGCGCAGAACTACACGAAGATACTGAGTAACTATAGTATACCAGGTGCTTGTGGATACTGCCAGCTCCATTACTGGATTGGACCGCGTCAAGGGTGAGGTGAATCCCGAGTTAATGTAGACCCGTCAGAGCAGGCATACTTACCCTCAACCGCCGCTCAACGTGCTCTTCAGGGAACCCACTTTTTGTGAGATCTGCGGCCCATGGGAGCATGGTAGGGTCGGAGGCTGGCGCGCCGGTGTAGGTCCCGCCTAGCTAGTCACCTCGCTGGATAACTACGACAGCTACTTTGCACTTGCCAAATACGAAGGAAGATGGAACGCACCGGATGGAAGCAGGCATCGTTGGCATATACCTCTCAGGTGAAAAGAAGGGCACGATAGACTACCACGTAGATCCCTACCGCCCCGGGCTGACTACCCTCAAATACCGCGAAAGGGCCGTTCAGATGGGCATGCTACAGTACACGATAAAGTACACCCCCGGTGGATACTCCATGACCAGCTTTGGGGTCATATCTGATCCCAACGTGGATGCATTGGAGCTCCGGTTCGTCTACGGGCCGGAGCTGGGCACCGTCTATGAGATGGGCGAGTCTCCACTCGGTGAGTTTACGTGGCGTCTCGATGCTGAAGAATACCCGTGCCTCTTGCTGATACTAACGGAGACTCATGGGCCGGCCCGCGGTGAGAAGCCGGTTCGGGGATTCCCGTACGGCCACATCAAACTGACGAACTGGACTGCTCTTGATGAGGACGGTGCTGAAGTTGACTCCTGGGCAGATCCCGACTACGGCGAATAGCCCGTGCACAGCCGGCAGGATCCGTCCTTCCTCATTGACGGTCATTGATACGCAGGAGCTCGCATCCTGCTGGCGAGGATGGGTTTCCGGCTTGTGGAGGCGGTTTTTTGTGTCGGTAAGCACAGAGATTGGGGTGAAAGAGAGAGTTCCAACTTCCATGTCAGTCTCTATATAGCATATTGATCTTCACTCCCCTTTGCCGCAGGTACTGCCGCATCTCCTGGACATCCTTGAGGTGTTCCCTGATCAGCTCGAGGTACTCGTCGATGAGGTACTGGCCCCGTTTCAGCACTCTGCTCATCAGCTCTGACGGCAACCCGTAGAGGTGAAGGATCAGCACGGAGTCGAAGGTCTTGAGGTAGGCGTCAACGGACCCGCGTGGTGTGGGCAAACGACTGGGGTGACTCCATCTCCCGGTAGTCATTCGCCGTCCTCCATCATGCGGACCACAAAATCGACGATCATACCGGCCACCACGGAGGCATCCTCGGTGTGCAGGTAGTGGTTGGCACTCGCATCAAACAGCATGTTGGCCGACGACGGCATCTCATCGTCTCCGGCCCACAGGGTGAGAGTGACGGGAAACCGCGGCAGAAACAGCAGGGTCGCACCCACATCCCCGATATCCACCGACCTGCCCCCCAGCCCGCGGCAGACCTGCTCGATCTTATCGAGGTTGTCCATCCGCACTACCCTGGCCAGGCGGTTCACCGTGTTAGCGTAAAAGGCCCCGTGATAAGCAGTCCCTCCGTCCAGCTCACGGAAGGCGACCAGGTTCCCTGTCAGGGGGGTCCCGTCGGCCCTGAACAGGTAGTTGAGGGCTATCAGCTTCCACTGCCACAGTGGACTCCGGTCAGACCCCCGGAAAGTAACCTCTCCTGTCGGGTGCTCGATCTGCAGGACCTGGTCCAGGGTGCTGAGCATGATCGTGGATCCGGCAGCATCGTATTCGGCACCGGCATTGGCGGCCATCTTCTCCGGGTCGCCAGCTGTGAACTTCTCCAGGCTCTCATCGACGGCGGCCTGGTACGGCCCGGGGTCATCCTGTCCGGTCATGAATGGCAGAATGGGCAATCACTCCTTCCGAGCTGCGGTGGGTGACCGCAGAGTGCAGGGGTGACGGTCGGACATGGGGCGCGGTCGCCTCTTCGACCCAGCCTTCGACTGCTCACCCCACATGTATTCTTCTGGGGAGCGGGGGCCTGCACCTGCACGGACTGCAGTCGGGGCGTGCAGGTGCTCAGCACTTATGTTAAGCATCTGACGTACCATGTGCCGAGGAGGTGTGACATTGCGTGAACCTAGAGATTTACTCATAACCCTCCCCGCCCGCGTGCCGCGGGGAGAGCACACCCTGCCCCTCCTGCCCTACGACTACGATGCGCTGGAGCCCCAGATCTCCGAGGAAACCCTGCGTATCCATCACCAGGTCCATCACGCCGCGTACGTGGAGGGACTCAACGAGGCGGAGCTTGCCCTCGTGC
>PWUB01000078.1 GCA_003563755.1 Clostridia bacterium | reverse complement strand
GCCGACGTCTGACCACTCTCCCCCGGCGGGCACGCAGAAGAGCCCGCTTGACCCCGGGCATGCGTTCGCGAATCCTCTCTTGCAGATCACAGGTGTTCCATACACGCATGGTTCTCATCACTCACCTACCGGTTTGTGTAAATCGTACCACAGCATTCTCTGCAGGGGCAATGTAGCCTGCCAGTAAGGCATTTGCGCGGGAGAGATGGCCTTTAGCGAGTCTTGACCCCATAATCCGCATCCAGGTCCCTGCGACCATTGGGATCTAGTGCTTTCTTCCCGGGACGAGCATGAGCCTGGATGAACTTGGCGTCAATGCCAAGGGCCTCTCCCAGGCTCTTGCCCTCGCCTGGCTCAAGCTCCTCTGACAACTCCGCCACCTGCGAATCACCTCAACAACCTGTTCTGCGCGATCCATCAACTTGTTCATGAACCGGGTGTACACTGCTGCACTGGGGACCCGGTAACCCTCAAAACCACACATCCACCGCAACTGCGCGTTCCTGCTCAACTCCCGACGCAAACCGGCAATGGATTCGTGGCCGAAGACCACCTGCGCGGTGAAACTGTTCCAGGATGGCACGGAACGGGTAGTCTCCGACCCCGAAGACCGCGCTCCGCCTCCAGATCCTGCATCAACGACTCATCCGGCATCAATATCCGGGGTGAAGACATTCTGCACAGCCCCATTTGGCCCCGCACAACGGGGTCTCAACCACAGCACAAATGCCTCGACACCGGCTCACCAGCGCTCCGGTGCGAACCAGCGGCCTCCCCACGGAGATAAGACGTATTCGATGATGTTGATTACCGGGGCCGTGTGGCTGAGAGCGCCGATTCGACAAGGCTGCCGAGATGTGCATCAGCGTCCTCGAGATCATCCAGCAACCTGGACGTTGTTACCAGCCAGCGTCTTCGGTGGGCGTAGGAAACCCTGATGGCCTCGTGCACCGCCCTGTTGGCGATCAATTCGATGGTGCCCCTGGTGACCCCTTCATCCTGGATCGTGTTCTCCAGTTCCTCCGCTGTCATACTCAGCTCCACCCGCATGACGTGTTCTTCTTTTCGAGTGAGTGGGTGGCGGCCGGCCAGCGCCAGCTGCCGATCAGTTGCTTTCAGTCGCTGCAGCGAGCCATCCCGGTCGACGACTATCCGGCATCTTGCGAAGGGCGGTTCGATGACGGAGTCGATGGTCCTTCGCCGCTGTAGATCCACCGCAGAGACGATGTGCCTGTGGATGATCACTCCGTGCCAGGTGAACAGCTCGACCTAGCGGGAGGCTGTGTCGTCATCCATTACGTAAAGCTCTATGTCGCTTTCGGGACCGTAGTCTCCTGCCCAACAGTTCATTCACCTCCTCGCGGAGGGCTCGGTCAAGGTGCTCGTGAGTCAGCGAAGGCAGTGACAGCTCATCGCTCGTTTCGGGCATCGAAGCATCATCCCTTCCAGTGCCGGCGATTTTCCTTTTCGCCGTCGGGATCATCGTGAGCGTCGCTGAGCATATTGAATAACAGGCGATTGTTATCCTTCATCATCTGGGAGGTCGGTGCCACTGAACAGCTTTCATAGGATTGTCTTAATGGTGCTGGTCATTTTGCACGTCGGATTTCTCTGGGTCTGCCCCACGGTGATCGAAGCCTGGGGCGGCGAGGAGACAACGGCAGTCGAGGATGAGCGGCTTTTGCCCCAGGGTTATCCCGAGCACGGAATATTCATCAATGTCCCGGCCCGGACCCTGGTCACCGTGCAGCGGGGCAGGGTGACCGGCAGCTACCCCGTTGCCGTGGGACGACCGGTCAAGCCTACACCCACGGGCGACTTCAAGGTCTCAGTCGTGGTGTACCATCCGTGGTGGTACCCGACCGGCCGAGAACCCGTGCCGGCGGGTCCCGAAAACCCCCTCGGTCCCTGGTGGTTCGGGCTGGATCTGGCCGGATACGGCATTCACGGCAACAACAATGAAGACTCGATAGGCCAGTTCATATCCGATGGTTGCATACGCATGCATAACAGTGACGTATCGCGCCTGGCCCCCTGGGTACAGGTGGGCACACCGGTGAGGATCGTGTACGAACCGGTATCCCTGGTCCCGGTCATGGGCGCAGACGGCGGGGTGCAGTGGCACCTGGGTATCTATCCGGATGCCTACCGGGTCGCACCTGAAACGGACCATGCCGAACGTGTGCGAGAGGTCCTGCAGGTCACCGGCGCCCGGCTGGCACCCTGGGACCAGGTGTCACTCGATGAGGCCCTCGAATCCAATACCGTGCCCGTCGAGGTGCCGGTCAGCCTTCTGCCCCCGGGCGAGATCGATCCGTCAAGGCCCCCGGTGTTCGTGGCGGGTGGGCTCCTGGGGACCCGGTCCGTCCGGAGGGACGGCACTGACTATCTACCGCTGACCGCCCTGCTGCGGGTCCTCGGGGAGCACGCCGGGGAGGAGTACGGAGCGGGACTCACTGGCGATCAGCCCGGCGCCGTTCACCGGGTATCCTCTGAGGGCTGGGAGGAGGTCCTGGATGACCTCATCGACGGTGATAACTACACCGTGAGGGTGGTGGGGCTGCCGGGACAGAGAGACTCCTCACCCCTCAACGCATTCGCGGCGGACGGAGAACTGTATATCGACAGCAACGTGCTCGCCTCCCGCCTCGATGTCACGGTGACCACTGGTGACAACGCGCTGCATATCAGCTGGCGAGAGCTCTACTACGACTCGTTCCTGCTGGCCCGGTACGCCGACCGCGCAGACCTTGGTCCCTCGATGGTTCCCGCCTGCGGCCTCCAGGAGCTGTTCCGCCGGCGACTGCGGGTGGACGCAGGGGCCCGCCTGGTCACCTTCCTGGGTAGGACCCTGGAGCGGGTTTTCTGGGACGAGGACACCTCCTCCCCCTGGGTGTGCGCCGAGGAAGTGGCAGGCCACCTGAGAATGAGGGTTGAGTTCGGACAACGAAGAGTGGTCCTGGCATTCTAGCAGCTGACAGAACGCGGATCCCGTGCCGTTCATTGCCGGTTTCGGGATCCGCATGCTCTCATGGAAAGCGCCTCTCCTTATCTGCTATACTGGTTCAGAGGATTTTCCTGACCATATTCTTGGTACACAGGGGGGGCGTCCGGGTGGATGAGCAGCAGTTGGTGACGTTAGCTCAGGAGGGTGAAATTGCAGCCTTCGAGTCTCTTGTACAGGAGTACGAAAACCGCATATACAACCTCGCGTACCGTATGCTGGGCAATACGGAGGATGCCCGGGATGCTGCCCAGGAGACCTTCCTGAAGGCCTACGCGGCCCTCGAAAGATTCCGAGGAGACTCATCCTTTTCGACATGGCTTTACCGTATAGCCAAGAATGCCTGCCTGGACGTCCTTCGTGCCCGCGGCAGGGCCCGCACCTTCTCCCTCGATGATCCACTGCACACCGAGGACGGGGAGATCGACCGGCAGATAGAGGGAGATCTTCCGGCTCCCGAAGAGGTGCTGTTATCCCGGGAGGCCGAGTCGGTCATTCACGACGCCCTGGGGCAGCTGAGCGAACACCACCGATCCGTGGTGGTGCTCAGGGACCTGGAGGGATTCAGCTACGAGGAGATAGCAGAGATACTTGATGTGCGCCTGGGAACGGTCAAGTCCCGGCTTTACCGGGCACGGGCGGCCCTTCATTCCCACCTGGTCGATACGGAACTTTTTCGAGAGCGCTCCGTCCAGCATTCCGAAGGGGGGGAAGGTTCATGAGGCGCTCTGACTGCGGTTTCACAGCCGAGATGCTGTCCGCTTATCTCGATGACGAGCTGGACGGAGAAGAGCTTCGCCAGACACAACAGCACCTGGATGCCTGTCCGCGCTGCAGGAGGGTGTTGAGCCAGCTCGGGCGCACCAGTGAACTGTTGGGGAACCTTCCTCGCCGGCAGCTGCCCGAGGGCTTTCGAGGAGAGCTCCGAGCCGCTCTTTTGGAGCACAAGGCTGACAGGAAGGCGACAAGACCCGCGAGGTCGCCTCCGCGGGGGTACCTGGTGGCAGCCATGATCCTCGTCATCATACTTCCCGCCGCCGCCATGTTCACTCACAGCGTTCTGGGATCGTCCTGGATGATGATGCAGGCCGAGACCGCTGATTTCGCCCCTGAGGAAGACGCTGCTGATCCCCGTCCTTCCGCCCATGTCGAGCTTCCTCCAGACGTACTCATGTCGGACGTGGTGCCCAGGACAGAGGTACTTCACCTGATGGTCACGGATGTCTCAGCCCTCACTGCCCGCCTGGTTGACGTGTCAGAATCGGCCGGGGCCACGGTGAGAGAGCAGGAGTACTCCTGGAGTCCTGGCGGTAAACTGCTTCAGTCCAGCCTCGTACTTCGGGTATCTCCCGAGGAGATGGGAGGTTTGCGCCAGCGACTCACCCACCTCGGGGAGACGGTCCTCTACCGGGTGGAGGGCGGAGTCGACGATGAGCCCGAGGTCGGTATGGCAGTGGTGCCTGAAAGCGCTGAGCGGGAGCAGGAGGCCTCCGACGTGGTGCTGAGGGTCACTCTCTATCCTTACGAGGTTCAGGCGCATGAGCCCCTGGAGGCGGAGCCCATCGTCGTCCGTACCCTGGACACCCGGCGCATGCCGATGACTAGAAGGGTCTTCTCAGCCGTCGCCGACTCGTGGTTTCTGTTCGGTGCTCACTGCACGGCGGCGGTGCTGTGGGCGCTAGGGCACCTCCCACACCTCATCTTCCTTTTCACCCTGATCGTGCTGGCCTGGATGCTGACCGGGTCCCGGCGGGCCCATTCCCGCTGAACACCCCCTCGAGGAGTGCACCGCGTACGCCTTGCGTGTACAATTGAAGAAGATGTGGGGGTGGAGATGTTGGGTTCTGAGGACGCGGTGGGATCCAGGGGGGACAACGTGGTAGTCATGGTGGACGGCACCGGCTTGATGTACCGGGCTTTTTACGCCATCAGGGGACTAACCGGGCCCCGGGGCGAGCCTACCAACGCCGTGTACGGTTTCACCAATATGCTCCTGAGGCTGATCGATGATTACTCGCCGGCATACATGGGCGTCGTCTTTGATCGGGGTAAACCCGCCTACAGGCTGGAGCTATATCCCGAGTACAAGGGGCACCGCCCGGAGATGCCCGACGAGCTTCGGACCCAGTTTGTGCCGGCACGTCGGATCCTCGATGCCATGGGCATCCCGTGCGTGCAGATCGAGGATGTCGAGGCCGATGATGTCATCGGCACCCTCGCGGACCGGTTCGCCGAGCGGGGCAGGGAGATTCTGATCGTCACCGGGGACAAGGACTTTCTGCAGCTGGTCTCGCCCCGGGTGTCCGTACTTCTGACCCGGCGGGGGATAACGGAGATGGACCTTTATGATGTTGCGAAGGTGCAGGAGGAGCTGGGCATTCCTCCCGAGCGCCTCGCGGATATGAAGGGACTCATGGGTGATTCATCGGACAACATTCCCGGAGTACCGGGGGTGGGAGAGAAGACGGCACTCAAGCTCCTTCACCAGTTTCACAGCCTGGAGGAGACCCTCTCCAGGCTCGATGAGGTCCCGGGCAACAAACTCCCCGAGTCCCTCCGTGAGCACGCCGAGGCGGCGAGGATGAGCAGGGAGCTGGCGGTGATCCGCCGTGACATACCCGTCGATATCACCGAAGAAGACTACCGGATGGACGAGACAGACCACCAGGAACTGGCATCAGCCCTTCGCCAGCTGGGCTTTCGCAGCCTCCTGAAGCGGCTGGAGCTGGATGGTCAGCAGGTGGAGGATGCGCAGGCGGCCGACCTCATGCTCACCGTGGTCGATGACGATGCAGACCCCTGCGAAATCCTGGATGGGCTGCGCGACCAGGACGATGACTTCTTCGTGGACTGGTTCCCGGGCGAGAGCGGGGCGCCCCTGTATGCCGCCGTGGCGTCGGCCGACGCCGGGTTCTGTATAGACAACCGCGATGGCGAGGGTGATGGGCTTCTTCGCCGCTCCCTTGAGCTACTGATGGGGACCGAGAACGGACGCATCGTCGGGCATTCCCTCGGAGCCCTCCTCGCGTGGGGGCGAGGGTACCCGGTGAAATGCGACCTGTTTGACACCGAGGTGGCGGCCTATCTCCTGGATCCCGCTCGCTCCTCGTACCCCCTGCAGGACCTGGCATACGGTTACCTGGGGGTGGACCTGCCGGTCGGGAGCGATCTGCAGGAGGCGGAAGATCTTGCGGGCCCCGTCGCATCCCGCCTCAGCGCGATGAGCCGGCTCGTCGGAGTCCTGGAGGCGGAGATGCAGAGCGTTGAGCTCCGAGACCTCTTCGGCGAGGTGGAGATGCCGCTGGTGCCAATCCTGGCTGGGATGCAGAGGCGCGGTGTGCGGGTGGATGCCGATATTCTCGAAGACATAGGCGGGGAGCTCGACGGGAGGATCGCTGACCTGGAGCAGTCTATCTGGGAGATGGCGGGCCGCCTGTTCAACATCAACTCGCCCAAGCAGCTCGGAGAGGTCCTCTTCGGTGACCTGGAGCTCCCGGTGATCAAAAAGACCAAGACCGGCTACTCCACGGATTCCGAGGTGTTGGAGCAGCTGGCCTCCGAGCACGAGCTTCCGGGGCTGGTTCTGGAGTACAGGAACCTGGTCAAGCTCAGGGGCACCTACGTTTCCGGTCTTCTCAAGCAGATCGATCCGGATACGGAGAGAGTGCACACCACCTTTCGTCAGACGGTGACCGCCACCGGACGGCTCTCCAGCGTTGACCCGAACCTTCAGAACATACCCATTCGGGATGAGGAGGCGAGGAAGCTCCGGCGGGCCTTCGGCACCGCACCGGGCTGGAAGCTGGTAGCTGCCGACTATTCGCAGATAGAATTGAGGGTGCTCGCCCACTTCTCCGAGGACGAGAAGCTGATGGACTCTTTCCGACGGGGCGAAGACATCCACCAAAGGACCGCTGCCGAGGTCTTCGGGGTGCAGCCGGACGAGGTGACGGATTCCATGCGTGCCACGGCCAAGGCCGTCAATTTCGGTATAATCTACGGTCAGACCGGCTACGGCCTCTCCAGGACCCTGCACATAGATCCTGAGGAATCCCAGCAGTACATAGACGACTACCTCAGCGGGATGCCGGGGGTCAGGCGGTACGTGGACAGGGTGGTAGGGGAGGCGAGGAAGACGGGATACGTGCGGACCCTGATGGGGCGCATCCGCTACCTGCCCGAGCTGAACGACCGGGTGTACCACCGGCGCCGGTTTGCCGAGCGGGCCGCACTGAACACCCCCATCCAGGGAACGGCCGCCGACATCATCAAGAAGGCCATGGTCGACGTCTGCGATGCTGTCGGCGAACGCGGGATTCCCGCCCACATGCTGCTGCAGGTTCACGATGAGCTCATATGGGAGGTCAGGGAGTCACACCTGGAGGAGCTGTGCACCCTGGTGCGGGAGGTCATGGAAACAGCGGTGCAGCTCCGAGTGCCCCTCAGGGTTGATCTAAAGGCCGGGGATAACTGGTATGATATGGCTCCCGTCCCCGCCGATGGAGGTTGAAATGCCCGAACTGCCCGAAGTCGAGACCATAAGGAGGAGTCTCGCCCCCCACGTCCTGGAGGCGAGGGTTGAAGATGCCAGTTTTCTCCGGGATGATATCATCGAGGGCGCTGAGAGGGGCAGGGTGACCGCTGGGTCGGCCCGGCGGTTTACCGAGGGGGCCGTGATCACCGGGCTCGACAGGATGGGCAAGTACCTGCTCATGGAGCTCGACGGTTCGCGCGGATGGGCGGTACATTTCGGCATGTCCGGTTCCCTTGTCAGCCACCCCGAGGAATCGGTGCCCGCCAGGCACACCCACGTGATCCTGGGGCTCGACGACGGTGCACAACTGCACTACGTATGTCCGCGTCGTTTTGGACGGTGGGTGATGTGCGGCGAGGACCTGCGGGCAGCAGTGTCCGGCCGGGTGGGCGTGGATGCACTTGACCCCTCCCTGGACAGCACCACCCTGCGGGAGCTTCTCGCCGGCAGGGGGGCTCCCATCAAGGCCCGCCTGCTGCAGCAGAAACTTGTCGCCGGCCTGGGTAACATATACGTGGATGAGGCCCTGTTCAGGGCGCGGATTCATCCCGAACGTAGGGCAGTGTCGCTGACCGAAGATGAGTGGGGGAACCTTCTTGAGAGCGTAAGGACCGTGCTCCTGGAAGCCATAGGGCACCGGGGAACCACCTTTTCCTCCTACCGCGACGGTGACGGGCGGACCGGCTCAAACCAGCACCGGCTCGCAGTATACGGCCGCCGCGGCGGCAGATGCCCGAGGTGTTCAGAGACGGTGGGGCGGATCGAGGTGCGCGGCAGGGGGACCCACTTTTGCCCATCCTGTCAGCAGTGGAACGGAGGTGAGGATCCGGGTCACTGATCCCGGAACCCATGTTTTCATTCACAATGATCTTTGAAGACAGACACAAGGTCAGGGAATGTCGTGATATCCTTCTGAGGAGGTATTCCTTTGCCGGCGAGATATCCATCCGCCCCGTGGAGGACGGCGCATGGCGGTTGACGGCACACTCGGAGAAGAGAATGCGTCCCGCTACCCTGGAGAAACTACCCGGGCGCGTGGAGGATGAATGATCCCCGCCGCAGACCGTTCATAATCGGGGTCACCGGGGGGCTCGGTTCTGGCAAGACCACGGTGTGCCGGCTGCTGGGACGGAGATCCGTGCCCGTGATCGACTGCGATGAGATCTCCCGGGAAGCCATGGTGCCCGGGCGCCGGGTATTCGAGGAGACGGTAGCCGAATTCGGGCCCCGGATCCTCGACGGCGGGGGCCAGATTGACCGGGCCGGGCTGGCCGCAAGGGTTTTTTCTGACCCCGATGCGCGCCGGCGGTTGGAGGAGATCACCCATCCCTTCATCGTTCGCGAGATGAAAGGCAAAATCGCCGAGCTTGCGGTGCAGGGGGCGCGTTTCGTGGTCATGGATGTTCCGCTGCTCTACGAGGCCGGGCTGGATGCCATGTGCGATGAAACGTGGGTGGTGTGGTGCCGCCCCGGGCAGCAGCTGGATCGGGTGGTGAAGCGGGGGTCTCTCACCCGGGAGGCGGCCCGGCGCCGCCTCGAGGCCCAGATGCCCCTGGAGGAGAAGGTTAGGCGGGCCGACCGTGTGATTGACAACACGGGGTCGCCCGGGGAGCTGGCCCGACGGGTCGAGGCGGCCTGGGAGTGTCTGACCGGGGGCATAGACCGTGGTACGTAGGAACACACTCAGGATCGCCCTGTTTCTGGTGATATGCGCCTTCGTGGGCGCAGCGGTCTGCCTGCTGCTGGTGACGAGGATGCTTTACCCCCTTGCATATGGTGACATCATTGTCGCATCGGCGGTGGCCCACGGCCTGGATCCCTTCCTGGTTACGGCGGTGATCCGCGAGGAGAGCCGTTTCAGGGAGGATGCGGTCTCGTCCAAGGGAGCCCGTGGACTCATGCAGCTGATGCCGGAGACGGGGCAGTGGGTCGCTCTGAAGATGGGCATGGAGGGATTCGACGAGGATCATCTACACGATCCCAAGACCAATATCATGATGGGATGTTGGTACCTCTCGCACCTGCTCGAGTCCTTCGATGACTCGGTTCCGCTGGCAGTAGCCGCTTACAACCGGGGAGCAACGAGGGTTCGGACATGGCTGGCGGAGGGTATTTGGAGCGGGAGTCCCTCGGAACTGGGCGACGTACCGACGGAAGAAACGAGGATTTTCGTCGAGCGGGTGCTGAGAAGCCGGAGGATGTACCGGTGGCTGTACCCCACGATGCTGTCTAAGGAAACGAGGTGACGACGTGGTGGATGAACGGGACGAGAGGGACGAGCGAGAGGATCGTGGCGAGGAGAGACAACGACGGTCGGTATCCGAGGAGCAGCTGAGGGAACGCGGGCTCTACCACCTGCCTGATGTTCCGGAGGAACCGGGCGCCGACAACACCCCGATCGAGTTCGATTGGAGGGACGTTCTCGCCTTCGTGCTGGCTTCGTACCAGATCATATTCCCCTTCCTCGGAGTGGTTGTGGTTGTCTTCCTGCTGGTGTGGGGGGTACTCTGGCTGATGTCGATGTAACGGGTGTGTGGGCCCGCAGGAGGGCTATCGACCTCTTGATCCTCCCCTGGCGGTGTGCTACAATCTTATTCACAATCGAGGGAAGGGCCGAAGTGGTGGAACTGGCAGACACGCGGTGTTCAGGGCGCCGTGGGCTTATGCCCGTGTGGGTTCGAATCCCACCTTCGGCACCAGGTGGGTGGCGGTCATTCGCCACCCGTTTTGCGTCATCAGTAACAATTGTCAACTGTGCGTGGGTCTGTGCGTCCCTTGTTGCCCCATATCCCCTTTAGTATAATGATATCGATTGTTTTGGGCCCTCTCAGAAAGGAGGTTTCCGATGTCAGCACGAGATAGTGATGAGGCGAAAGAGCCCTGTATGCAGGGCGACGAAGATGCCCATGATCTCACGGAGGTAATCAGGGAGGTCGGCGGCCCGGGCGAGGGCGGCACGGTGAGGATTTCCAACGATGTGCTCGCCACCATAACGGGGATCGCTGCCAGTGAGATCGACGGCGTGGCTGGCATGGCGGGAAGCTTCATGGATAACATATCGGAGAGACTGGGTCGTCACGACCTGGGCCGTGGGATAAAGATCGAGACCAGGGGCGAGGAAGTCACGATCGAGGTCTTCATCAACGTGGAGTACGGCTGCCGGATACCGGACATGGCTCGCCAGCTCCAGCGTAATGTCAAGGAAACAGTCGAGAACATGACGGACCTGCGGGTGCAGGCCATCAATGTTCACATCCAGGATCTGATGTTCGATGCTGATGAGAAGAAGGAAGAGGGATGATACAACGCGAGCTGTCCACGCCCGAACCAGCTGAAAGACGCGCCACCTCACCGCTTCTGCTGGGGTTGGTCCTTGGTGGAGCCCTTGCCCTGGGCCTTTCGGTGACCTATCGCGCCTACCTGAAGGGGCGCCCCCTTCTCACCCGCGACGGTGACCTGGGGGAGATCCGGATTTCGCGGGAGGCGATCCGGGATCTGATCGCCTCTTACTGCCTGGACGTCGAGGGCATCGACGAGGTGAGGGTGGACGCGAGGAGGCGGGGATCGCGGGCGATCGTGGAATTGGAGATGCGCGTGACTGCGGAGGCAGATGTCGCCTTCACCGTGGGTGAGCTGGTCAGCACCCTGTATCGCAAGACCGACGAGGTTCTGGGTCTTCATCCGGGGGGCATGACGGTGATCCTCGGCGACATCACGGTTTCGTGACGAAGGAGTTGCCGAAGAGATCTAATGTCGAGACGACGTGCACGAGTGGCCGCTCTGGAGACGCTGTTTGGCCTTGAGTCATTGAGGTACGACGGCGAAGATCTGACCACCACGGCTCTCAAAAGGGCCTGCGAGCGGTCCATGGATCGCAACGCCGTCAGGGTCGGCGAGGACCGTGACTTCGTGAGGGCTCTCGTGCTGGGAGTGTCTGAGAACAAGGATGAATACGACACCGCGATAGCGAGTCGTTCCGAGGGCTGGCCCCTGCACCGAATAGGCAGGATCGAGGTCGCGATCATGCGCATGGCGCTGCAGGAGATGACGCGCATGGACACGCCGCGGAGCGTGGTCATAAATGAGGCGGTGGAACTGGCGAAGAAGTACGTTTCTCGGCGGGCAGCGTCGTTCATAAACGGCATACTGGGTGCGCTGGTGACGTGCTTGTAGGTGATACATAATCGCAGCAGAGGACCAGGGGAGGAGACACTGGGAGGAAGAGGTGAAGGGATTACATGTACCGAATCTTGCAGAAGCGTGACCTGACCTCGATCACCAAGCTCTTCGTGGTTGAGGCTCCGCTGGTGACGAGACACGTCAGACCGGGCCATTTCGTCATAGTCAGAGTCGATGAAGAGGGAGAACGCATCCCCGTCACCGTTGCCGATTACGACACGGATAAGGGCACGGTTACCGTCGTAGTGCAGGAGGTCGGAAAGACCACCGCCGCCATCAACCGACTCCAGGAGGGAGAGGGCTTCGCGGACCTTGTCGGCCCCCTCGGCAACCCCGCACCGATGCCGGAGTCGGGCACGCTGGTCCTGGTGGGCGGTGGCTTCGGTGTCGCCCCCATCTACCCCATAGCCAAGGAACTCCAGGACAACGATGACGTGCAGGTCGTATCCATCATCGGAGCCAGGACCGCCGATCTTTTGATCCTGGTCGAGGAGATGGAGGGTGTCAGCGATGAGCTGCACATAGCCACCGACGATGGTTCCCGGGGCTACCACGGCTTTGTGACCGGCGTCCTCGAGGACCTGATACTGGCCGGCGATGATATCGACCTGGTCGTGGCCATCGGACCCATGCCGATGATGCGGGCCACCGCGGGAATGACTCAGAAGTACGACCTGAAGACCCTGGTTAGCCTCGATCCCATCATGGTGGACGGAACCGGCATGTGCGGCGCCTGCCGCGTCACCGTCGGCGGTGAACTCCAGTTCGCCTGCGTGGATGGACCTTTCTTCAACGCCCATGCGGTGGACTTCGACGAGCTCGCCAGGAGAGGGCAGATGTACCTCAAAGAGGAAGAGCTCGCTTACGATGATTTCAAGAAGGAGCACGAGTGCCGCTGCGGAGGTGGAATCGATGGCTGAAAACGATCGCTGGACCAAGACCCCCATGAGGGAGCAGCAGGCTGAGGAGCGAATCAACAACTTCAATGAGGTCCCCTACGGCTACACGGAGGAGGATATGATCAAGGAGGCAAACCGCTGCCTGTCCTGCAAGAACCCTTTCTGCGAGAGAGGCTGCCCCGTGGATGTTCGAATAAAAGACTTCATAGATCAGCTCAAGGAGGGCAACGTCCAGGAGGCGGCAAAGATCATCAAGGCCACCAACAGTCTCCCCGCGATATGCGGCCGGGTGTGCCCCCAGGAAGAGCAGTGTGAGATCGAATGCGTCGTCGGTAAGCGTGGAGAGCCCATAGCCATCGGACGTCTCGAGCGCTACGCTGCTGACTGGGCCATGCAGCAGGGAATCGAGGATGTGGAGCAGGTCGAGTCCAACGGGCACAGGGTGGCTGTCATCGGCGCCGGTCCTGCGGGCCTGACCGCTGCCGGTGACCTGGCACGCATGGGATACGACGTCACAGTGTACGAGGCCCTGCACGTTCCCGGAGGCGTTCTCATGTACGGGATCCCCGAGTTCCGGCTTCCCAAGGCCATCGTCCTTGAGGAAATCGGCAAGCTCGAGGACCTGGGAGTGAAGATAGAGACCAACGTCGTGGTCGGCAGGACGATCACGGTGGATGAACTGTTCGACGACATGGGATTCAGGGCGGTATTCATCGGTGCGGGAGCCGGTCTTCCCACCTTCGTGGGCATTCCCGGTGAGAACCTCCTCGGTGTGTACTCCGCCAACGAGTACCTGACCCGCATCAACCTCATGAAGTCGTATCTGTTCCCCGAGTACGACACCCCGGTCAAGGTCGGCCGCAAGGTGGCCGTGATCGGTGCGGGTAACACCGCCATGGATGCGGCCCGTACGTCCCTGCGCTGTGGCGCAGAGGAGGTCCACATCGTCTATCGCCGTACGGAGAGCGAGATGACTGCCCGCCTCGAGGAGTATCACCACGCCATCGACGAGGGCATCCAGTTCAACTGGCTGGTCAACCCGGTGGAGTTTTTGGGAGACGAGGACGGATGGCTCCGCGGCATGATTTGCCTGCGCATGGAGCTCGGTGAACCCGATGAGTCCGGCAGGGCGAGACCGGTGCCGATAGAGGGTTCCGAGTTCGAGATGCAAGTCGACACCGTCGTGCTGGCTCTCGGGACGAGCCCCAACCCGGTGGTCTCCAGTACCACACCGGGGCTGCAAACTCACTCCTGGGGCGGTATCATCGCCGATGAGGAGACCGGTGCGACCACCCGCGAGGGCGTTTTCGCCGGCGGCGATGTGGTGACCGGTGCTGCCACCGTCATCCTGGCGATGGGTGCCGGTAAGGCCGCCGCCACTGCCATCGATGAGTACGTCAAGGACAAGTACGGAGAGTGATCAGGACGGGGCCGGGGCAACCCGGCCCTGCTTAACCAATCATCCAGGAGGGATAGAGGATGGCGGCTGAGATCATCAGTGGTAAGAAGATAGCGGCAGAAGTACGCAAGGAACTGGCCGTCGAAGTTGAGAAGCTGAAGGAGGAGCATGGGCTCGTTCCCGGGCTGGCAGTTGTTCTGGTCGGCGAGGACCCGGCCTCGAAGGTGTACGTACGCAATAAGCACCGGGCCTGCGAGCGGGCCGGCATCAACACGCGCGACATCCGGCTCAGTGTGGATGCATCCCACGAGGAAGTCCTGGAGGCCGTCACCGAGCTGAACGAGGACCCGGATGTTCACGGGATCCTCGTGCAGCTGCCCACCCCGGAGCAGGTCGACGATGAGGAGATCTTAAACGCCATCGATCCCGCCAAGGACGTGGACGGGTTCCATCCTGTGAGCATGGGTAAGCTGCTGTCCGGTCAGCCGGACATGGTACCGTGCACTCCGACGGGCGTCATGCACATGCTCAAGACCACGGGCATAGACCTGGTCGGTAAGGAGGCTGTCATCGTGGGGCGCAGCAACATCGTCGGCAAGCCCCAGGCCCTTCTCCTGATGGCCGAGCACTGCACGATCACCATTTGCCATTCCCGGACCCGGGACCTGGCGGCGCACACCTCCAGGGCGGACGTGCTGGTGGCGGCGACGGGCATGCCCCGGATGATCACCGCCGACATGATCAAGCCCGGCGCAGTGGTCATTGACGTGGGAATCAACCGCCTCGATGATGGCACCCTGGTGGGCGACGTCGACTTCGAGGGCGCCAAGGAAGTGGCCTCGGCGATCACCCCCGTGCCCGGCGGCGTGGGACCGATGACCATAGCCATGCTTCTCAAGAACACGGTGCAGGCGGCAAAGAACATACACGGTGTGTGATATAGAGGAATCAGGAGGAATTTCGGTGCCCGGTGAGACGCTGCGCATCTGGACCGTCTCCGAGCTGACATCGGAGATCCGCCAGGCTCTGTACGATAGCCCGGAGCTGCGGTCGCTGTGGGTTCATGGAGAGGTGTCCAACCTGCGCCAGCCCACCTCCGGGCACTGCTACTTCACCCTCAAGGATGACAACTCTTCCCTGCAGTGCGTCCTGTTCAGAGGTGACCGCAGGAAGGTGGCCTTTGACCTGACAAACGGCACCGAGATCATAGCCTTCGGTTACATCGATGTATACGAACGCAGCGGGCAATACCAGCTGTACGTGAAGGGGGCGGAGCCGGCGGGGGCGGGAGCCCTGCACCTGGCCCTGGAACAGCTCCGCGAGCGGCTGCAGGAGGAGGGGCTGTTCGACGTGAGGCGCAAGCGAAAGCTGCCCCTTCTGCCCCGCACCGTGGGAGTTGTGACTTCGCAGTACGGAGCTGCCTTCCGCGATATCGTCAAAGTCATCCGCCGCCGTTGTCCCGGCCTGAACATCCTACTATGCCACTCGGCGGTGCAGGGGGATGCCGCCCCGGGGGAGCTCATCGCGGGCCTACAGCTGCTCAACCGCAGCGGCGAGGTTGATGTTATCATCATCGGGCGCGGAGGAGGAAGCCTCGAGGACCTGTGGTCCTTCAACAGCGAGGAAGTCGTCCGCGCGGTGGCCTCCTCTCGTGTTCCCGTGGTCTGTGGCGTGGGGCACGAGACCGACACCACCCTCTGTGACCTGGCAGCCGACGTCCGGGCGCCCACCCCTTCGGCGGCGGCGGAGATGGTTGCCCCCGACGTGAGCGGACTGCGGCTGCAGCTTCAGACAGCGGCGAAGACGATGGTGCGCCGGCTTGAGCGGAAAGTGCAGGTGATGGCGCGGAGGTGGGAGCTGGTGTGTTCCCGGAGATCTCTACGCCGCCCGGCGGACATACTGGATGAGCGCCGGCAGAGGGTGGATGAGGCCCTGCTCCGGCTCACCAGGGGACAGGCGGAGTTTATGAGGGACCGGCGACGGGAGATTGAGACCCAGGTGCAACGGCTGCGGGCGATGGGACCCGAATCGGTGCTATCCCGTGGATACAGCATAATCACCGGCTCAGATGGAGAAATTATCCGCGATGCCGCTGCGGTCACCCCGGGCGATGTGATAGAGATCCGACTCGAGCGCGGCAGGTTGAGGGCCAGGGTGATCGACAGGGGTGTTGATGGGAGAGGAGATCCGACACCGTGACAACGGGAGAAGATTCTGCGACCGCTGCGGGAGACGAGGAGATGTCCTTTGAGGAGGCTCTGCAGCGACTGGAGACCGTGGCGGATGCTCTGGACGAGGGGAATCTCACCCTGCAGGAATCGATTCAGCTCTTCGAGGAGGGAATGCAGCTGGTGGAAAAATGCCATCGGCTGCTCTCCGAGGCTGACGGGAGAATTGAGAAGCTCATCGAGCTCAGCGAGAGCATGGTCGATCGGGTGGCCATCGATCCGGAGATGATCGAGTGAGGCAGGTGGACGATATGGATGCTGGTGTCCCGTCCGGACAGGAGCGCCCGGCACTGCCCCGATGCTTCGATGAGTTCGGACCCCATGTCGAGGGAGAACTGGCCCGGTGGCTGCCCTCGGAGGAGGAGGTTGAGCCCACCCTGGCCCGCGCCATGCATTACAGCGTGTTCAGCGGCGGCAAGAGGGTCAGGCCGGTGCTCGCGCTGCTCGCCTGCAGGGCGGTTTCGGGCTGCTTTCGGCCCGCCCTGGCGGCGGCCTGTGCCGTGGAGCTGATCCATACCTATTCTCTCATACATGATGATCTTCCCTGCATGGACGATGATGACGTGCGGCGGGGCAAACCCACCAGTCATCAGGTCTTCGGGGAGGCCCTGGCGGTTCTTGCGGGAGACGCCCTGTTGACCCTCGCCTTTGAGGTCATCACCGACGAAGGCTCGGGATACCGTGCAGACACTGCTGCCAGCATGGTGCGGGAGTTGAGCCGGGCCTCGGGTGCCCGCGGAATGGTCGGTGGCCAGGTTCTTGATATAGACGGTGCAGGCGGGGACCTGGAGAGAATCGAGTCGCTGCACTCTATGAAGACGGGTGCCCTCTTTTCGGCATCGGTGCGCCTCGGCGCCCTGGCTGGCGATGCCGATCAGCTTCAGTTGGAATCCCTCACCGAATACGCCCGCGGTTTCGGCCTGGCCTTTCAGATCACCGACGATATCCTGGATGTGGTTGGTGATCCCCGAAAGACCGGCCGCTACCGGGGTTCCGATGAGGAGCACGGACGAAAGACCTATCCCTCCCTGGTCGGGCTCGATGAGTCGGGCAGGCTCGCCCGTGAGGCCGCCGAGGGAGGGCTCGACGCCCTGTCCGGGCTGTCGGGCAGCTGCCGGGACCTTGAGGAGCTCATGGAGTTCGTGCTGCATCGAGAGGGTTGAGCTTCACTCCGTCAGTCCGGCCGACCCCGTGGGCACCGGCCCGCACCACATTGCCCGCGAGGGTGCGGCCGAAGGATGACGCCGGGAGGAACGGCCGACCGCTGTCCTCCATCATCTGCATGAACGCGGTGCTTCCCGGGCCTTCATTCGCTGCATCTTCAGCCCCGATTCCATCGACCGCGGAGGTGACCCCTGATTCGCGGAGGGTTGGGCTCGCCTCGTGGAGAAAACCCAAGAGAGTACGGTCGGTGTCACGACCGGGAGATCCCGGCTGAGGACATGTCGCTGATGAGTGCAATGCAGGGAAGAAGCTGGCGTCGCGGCCCCGGCGAGACCGGCCTCGGTCCGCCCCGGCGGAGGCGGTGTCAGAGCATGGATCCCGAGGAGCACCGGGTTGAAGAACGAGGTGACCGGAACCTGATCATGATGGCACACCGAGACTAGGTGGGGAGGATAGCGGGATGAGCAAATCCCTGTTTGATGTCATGCATCAGGAGGAGTTCGAGCAGATCGTCTACGGATATGACAGGCATTCGGGTCTGAAGACGCTGATATGCCTTCACAACACGGCCCTCGGGCCGGGTTTCGGCGGCGTCCGCATGATGCCCTACGAGACGGAAGAGGATGCCCTTGACGATGTCATGAAGCTGGCAAAGGCCATGACCTATAAGAACGCCGCGTGCGGGATCGATTTTGGCGGCGGCAAGGCCGTGATTATCGGTGACCCGGAGACAGAGAAGACGGAAAACCTCCTGAGAGCCTTCGGGCGGATGTTGGAGGGCCTGGGAGGACGCTACATAGCGGGAGTAGATATCGGCACCGACGAAGATGACATGGTGATCGTGCACAGGGAGACGGACTACAACGTCGCCCTACCCGAATCCTACGGCGGCGGAGGCAGCACCTCCGCGGCGACCGCCTTCGGCTGCTTCGAGGGCATGAAGGCGGCGGTGGCAGAGGTCTTCGACGATCCGGGCCTCGAGGGCAAGCGCGTCGCCATCCAGGGCGTCGGAAACATCGGATCCGTTCTGGCCAGGTACCTGGTGGACGCGGGCGCCGAGGTGGTGATCAGCGATGTCAGAGAATCTGCCATTCAGCGGGTGCGAGAGAGTCTGGCTGTAGAGGTCGCGGACGTACAGGGGATCTATGATGAGGACATGGATATCTTCGCTCCGTGCGCCCTCGGCGGTATCCTTAACGATGACACCATTCCCCGGCTCAAGTGTAAGCTCGTCGCCGGTTCAGCAAACAACCAGCTGGCCGATGAGACCGCCCATGCCGCCATGCTCGCCGAGAGAGGAATCGTATACGCCGTCGACTTCATAATGAGCGCCGGGGGCGTCATCAACAACGCCCACCAGTTCATAGGTTACGACCGGGAACGGGCCTACGGCCAGATCGCCGAGATCGGTGATACCATCCTCGGTGTCCTGCGCACCGCCTCGGAGCGGAAAGTCACCACCGTCGAGGCGGCCATGATGCTGGCGGAGGATCGGATCGAGAGCGCGGTCCGCAGGAAGGGCTACTACCTGAGGAGGTAGTCCGGTCTAACGGCGAAGAATCCCACGGTCCGGTGCGAAAGCCTCAGGAGGAAGCGGTCTCCTCGAGGGATCCCATCCGGCCCAGGAGGCAGGCGCCGGACTCCGGGACTGGACAACTTCTGTGGCCCTCTGGTACTATTAGCGCTGAAGCAGGTTGTGCTCTTGAGCGCATGAGAGCACAGGATACCGATCAAGGACAACGTTTTCTCTGGCCTCTGGGCAGGGGAGCAGTATCCTAGTCGGTGTCGCGGTGTCTGAAAGCGGGTCTAAAAATCCGTATCGGGCATATCGATGAAGCCTCTGGTGCCGGCCGCTGACGCCCAGTGAGGGGTCGGTGCTGGGGGAAAGCAGGATGGGGTGCCCCGCAATGGCATGCGGTGCGTATCCCTATCCTGTGCG
>PWUB01000029.1 GCA_003563755.1 Clostridia bacterium | reverse complement strand
GCTCCACATTGTTGACGCACGGCGCAATGAGGGACAGTGTGGCAAAACCGGATAGCGTGAACTCGCCCACGTGGCGTTCGATGAGCTGCAGTTTCTCCTCGACCGTAACGGCCGCACTCCTCGCTTCCAACAACCGCTCGACGGTCCGCTCCCACTCCCTGACGGCTCTGGCCCGGGCCCGGATGGGAAACAGGTGCCCGTACAGCCAGTTCATCCCCATCGACAGCCCCATGCGCAGCAAGGGTATAAGCTTTCTGATGAGCCAGGGTATCATCCTGCTCTTAGAGCTGGTTATATCCTCCCGGTTGCGCGCAAGAAACTGCAGCAGCGCCTCTGCTGTCACGGGCTCCTGATCGGCGAAGAGGTCGTTTATGATGACGTCCTCCCATCTCCTCTCGTCCCGCAGCAGTTCGGTCATGTCGATGAACACCCGGCCGCCGACACTCTCCTGCCACCACAGGTCTCTTTCGTCCACGATGCGCCGGTCGAACAGCCGCGCCGGTGCCACAAATGTCTTGAGAAAAATGCTCTCTCCCATCGGGGTCAGCGGCTCGTGCATGCCCTGCGAAACCAGACTGAAATTGACGTACACCCGGAGATCATCCCACTGCTTAGCACCCTGCGGCAGGGGATAGAGAGAAGTGATCGCCCGGGTCTGCACCAGGTAGAACTCGCAATCAGAATGGGCCCACTCGATGTCCTGCGGAAATCCGAAATGCCGTTGCACCTCTTTCCCCAGCTCGTGCAGGCGTGAGAGTTCCCCGTCATCGAGAGTCGGCGCACTCCGCTGCTTTGCAGGCACCGCTCGTTCGCAGACCCCGTCTTTTCGCTGCACTGTCATCCGGTCTTTCTCGACGATACTCTCCCGCAGGATTCGCCCGGAATCGTACGCGATGACCCACTCATCGGGGGTCACCTCGCCCCCCACGATCGACTCACCGAGTCCCCAGGACGCATTCAGAAGCATTTGGTCCCGCCGACCGTTCACCGGGTTGGCAGTAAACAGAATGCCGGACTTGCCAGCGTCGACCATCCGCTGCACCACGACACCGTGGGCGGGGTCGTCCCCCCCGGCCTTTCGCCGCAGCCGGTAAGAGAGGGCCCGGTAATTCCAGAGGGAGGCCCAACACTTACGGATATGAGCTTCCAGCTCCTCGTGTCCTCTGATGTTCAGGTAGCTGCTGTACTGACCGGCGAACGAGGTACCTGGCAGGTCCTCGGCGGTCGCCGACGAGCGCACCGCAACGCCGCCCTCCTCCAGCTTCCCATAGGCGGCGTCGATCTCGCGCCTGATCCCGTCAGGGGTGACGGCTCGGACGATCCGACGGCGGATGTGCGCAGCTGCCCGCTCCAGTTCCCGCGCATCCATCGAGGATGCGTGTACCAGCACTCGGTCGATCTCCTCCTGCAGGCCGTTCTCCTCAATGAAGGTGCGATAGGCGGAGGTCAGGATGACGAATCCCTCCGGCACCGGCAGTCCCGCCTCCATCATCTCTCCAAGGTTAACCGCCTTACCTCCGGCTAGCGCAAGGTGTTTCTTTCTGATGCTGCTGAGATTTCGCACATAGCTACTCATGTGGTTCTCTCCCTTTCAGACTCGACGTAACGTCCCGATCCCGGCGGGCAGTTTGCCGCCGTCTGGGTGCCGCCGCGTCGATGCAGTAGTGTCGGACAGTCTCCTCAACATGAACCCGTTTCTACGCTCTGCTCCCGTTCGCGGCAGAGCCGCCGCAGGAGGGGCTCGAGCAGCTCCACCGAGCCCGGCGGAACGCCCAGTACGCGCGCCAGGGCGTGCTCGTAGAATCGGACCCTCCTCCGCAGGGCGGGCCGGTCCTCCAGGGCGGGCAGCGACTGGTTCATGGCGAGGATCATCCGCAGGAGGCAGTCGGCCGCCTCGTCCGCGTCCGGCACGTCAAAGACTCCCTGCCTCCTGCCCTCGGCGATGAGCAGGGCGAAGGGGCCGGCGGAGGTCTCAAGCATGACGTCGATCACACGCTGGGCCAGGTACAGGTTCCCCAAGCCCCGTAGGGCTTTCCGCATCCGTGCCCTGGTCGCGGCATGCTCCGCCTTCAACTCCTGGATAGACTGGATGGCACGGTTCAGTTTCTCAACGGTGTCGAGGTCCTGCGCGGCGATCTCCTCAATCAACGGAGCTATGCGCTCGCTAAGATCGCGGGCCAGTTCCTCGACCACATCCTGTTTGCTGTCGAAGTAGTGGTAGAAGGTGCCCTTGGATACCCCCACCGTATCGATGATGTCCTGTATCGTGGTCCCGTCATATCCTTCTTCTGAAAACAACCGTAGAGCGACCTCGAGAAACTCCCGCTTGCGCGTCGCCCCGCTCTTTCGTCTCCGCATAAGGCAATACCTCCCTATTAACTAACTGACCGTCGGTAGGTTAAGTATATACTCGGCCCGTCTCCAGGTCAATACGTGTCATTGTGGGGGCGCTCATCACCAGGGGCCAAACATGATCCGTCTGCTCCGGGCTGGTACCCTCTTCGCTGCGAACGACGAGAGGCTCCCGCCATGGACCAGGGGCCCTCCTGCTGTTGGCAGTCAGGTGGATCTGCCAGGCACAGGGGCGTTATTTGAGGCGGAGCCACCGGTCCGGCCCCTCCAACAATCGGAGTACCCTCTCGTGTGTGGCCTGGCGGGCCATCCATATCGCAGCAATCATGGATCCTGTGCCCGGCGCGAAAACCGTAACCCTCCTCCACGAAGCCGGGATCCAGGATCGTGATCAGGCCTGAAGAAGAGCCTGTTGCATCGGACGATCCGCCACCTTCGGAGCCCCAGACAGACGGAGCTCACCGCCAGGCCCCGGAATCTCCATCGGGCGCAGCGGCCATCCCGAATACTGGATCAGCGCTCCCGAAGGTAGGGCATCAGGTCCTCGACCGTCATGCCGTCCACTCCACAGCTCCCGCCTTCGACGTCACGTACTCGTGAGCTCGCGATGCTGTGCCGCTGCAAAACTCAACCGATGCTCCGGCTCCGCACGGGATGAGTCTTCAGACTATGCCCGAAAGGCACTCGGCCCGCAGGGAACTTGCACTCTCTGGTACTCTTGCAGGCCGGGCATAATCGGGTAGATACAGTGGAAGGAGCCGGCTCCCCTGGAGTATGCTCGACTCAGGAGTCGAGCATCCATGAGAGGCGCCGGCACATGAATGATACCTATTTTGCGGTCTGAAGGTGCACAAGCAAACCGTCGACATAGCCTCCACGCGAGGACACCGGAGCAACATAGAAGATCGGTGGCTGGGCCCAGGGGCCTCTTCTGCCGGTGGGTCCACCACCCACCCGCATCCTATCGGATCATCGGGAGCTGCCCAATGGTGCTGCGGATCGAGTCGCCGTCATAACACCCTGGGAACTCTCCGCAGCATTCGTGAACCCACGAAGGCAGCCCACACCTCGCCGCCATCATCGAAGAAGAAAGTCATAACGTTTCGACGCCTGAGCTCCTCCACGACCAGGGTGCGTTCATCGCTGGCACGGACCGGGTAGACTTCTCCCATGGCCTCGGCCTTAAGGGAGCCGTCCTCGGTGAATATACGGACCTCTCCGCCTTCCTGGGAACGATATGTGCCGATGAACTTGACCAGTTCCTCCTCGGTGGCATCATACTCGGGTTCGGTGCTCCGCTCCTTATCCAGGGGCAGCCCCAAGGCGGTGTTCACCGCGGCGAGCCATATGCTTCCCGCACAAACTCCGGAGACGTTCGTCAGCACCACCGCAGCCAGGCTCGCCTCGGGCACGAAGCCGAAATTGGAAGAGACGCCGGGCTGTCCGCCCCCGTGTTCCACCAAAGTCACGCCGCCGTAGTCCAGGGTCGTCCGCAGGCCGAGGCAGTAGTGGGTGTTGCGACCCACCTCGTGGACAGGTTCCCTCATACGCTCTATGCCCTCGCTGCTGATGATCTTCTGGCCCCCGTACATCCCGTCGTTGACATACATCTCGCCGTACTTGAGCAGGTCCAGCACGTTGGATCTCACCCCGCCGCCGACCTCGTAGGTGCCCAGGTCCGGCCATTCGGCCGTCTCCAGCCGTTTCTTCTTCTTGTTGTAAATATAGGGAACACTTACGTTCGGAAACTTCCTGATTTCCTCCAGGCTGTAAGTCGAACGCTTCATGTCCAGGGAGTCAAGGATCCTCTCCGTCATCGCCCGGCGATACAGCTTACCCGTCTTGCGCTCGATGATGGCTCCGAGCAGAAGGTATGCGTCGTTGCAATAGCTGAAGTATTCACCGGGTTCACCCAACATCTCGTAGCCCGCCTGCGCCAGGTAGGTGAGATGCTCATCGAAGAACTCGATATCCTGGCGTCTCTTCATGGGCGGAAGACCCGTGGTATGTGAGAGCAGGTGCCTGATCTTTACGGCACTAATATCCTTCACACCCCGGAGTTCGAACTCCGGCAGATGTTTCACCACGGGATCGTCAATCGAGAGAAGTCCCTCGTCAGCCAGCTGGCTGATGACCACGGCAGTGAACGACTTACTGATGGATGCGATGCCGAAGATGGTTTCCGGGGTCACCGGTAGCTGCTCGGCCTCGTCACGAAAGCCGAACCCCTCGGAGTAGATGATCTCGCCGTCGATGGACACAGCGACGGCGACCCCCGCTATGTTCTCCTCGTACATCAACTGCTCGGTGTAATCGGCGAATTTCGACCATGCGGCATCAGTCAATGCGAACACTCCCTGACAATCTGAAGTAGGTTACTGGGGTCTATTTCGTGAGAGTGAACGCACTTCCTGCCCCTGCACCCGGTGAACCGGCCCGGATGCCGATCCGGCAGTAAGGGGCATTGACCAACGGGCCGAGTCCGGAGCACCCCCCCGGGCTCGGCGGTACACGCATGAGTGTGCCCGCAGAGAAGATCCGCTACGTCGCCAGCTGCTGGGCCAACTTGCGTATGGCCTCCCCGGCGGGGGAGCTGTCCCGGTCCACCAGGAGCCGATCGTCGGACTCCCGTCGGTCGTCGATGGGAATCTGGGCCAGGAGCGGCACGCCCAGCTGGCTGGCCAGGGATTCTCCTCCACCCCTGCCGAAGGGATACAGCAGCTCGGCGCAGCCCGAACAGCGCATGTAAGACATGTTTTCCACGATTCCCAAAAGGGGGATCTGCATCCGGTTGGCCAGGGCGGCGGTGCGCGATGCCACGGTAACTGAGTACGACTCGGGCAGGGTCACCAGCAGCATCTCCGCCGACGGGAGCCTGGCGGTGATGGTCATGGGGACGTCACCCGTACCCGGGGGAAGGTCGATGACCATGTAGTCCAGGTCCCCGTCCCAGCGGACATCGCTGATGAACTGGTCGACCGCTTTCATGAGCATCGGTCCCCGCCACAGCACCGCCTGGTCCTGGTCGACGAAAAAGCCCATGCTCATAACCTGGATGCCGTGGACGCGGTTGGGCTCCATGGCCCCGTCCACCACCCGGGGGCGGGCCCCGGCCTTCAACAGAAGGGGCGCGGTGAACCCCTGGATGTCGGCATCCATGAGCCCGACCTTAAAGCCCCCGATGACGAGAGCACGGGCGAGATTGGCCGCCAGGGTGCTCTTGCCTACCCCGCCCTTTCCGCTGGCGACGGCGAGCATCCGCAGGTCTCCTCCCCCGTCCACCAGCGGTGAGGGCCTGTCCTCGGTCCCGGCGGACAGGGCCCTGGTCAGCCGC
>PWUB01000176.1 GCA_003563755.1 Clostridia bacterium | reverse complement strand
GGTGATCGCGGGGTTCACCGCCAATAATTGGACGATAGTATATCACACCTCTGATGCAGCTACAATATGCATTTGTCCGTGAGGCGGAATGTTACATGAATGATACCTGGGTGTTCTCTTCGTCGCTGCCGCGGGGGAGGGGAGGGATTCGGGAAGAGAACGGAGCACGCCCGTCCTCTTCCCGTCGCCTTCGAGTTTCAGTCATCGCTGGCCGCAGAGAGCGAGGCTCCTATCGGCTTCCTGCCACTGATCTCGATACCCTTAACCGCAAGATCGGTCCTGCCCAGTGCAGATACCAGGCCGGAGGCTGCTTCAGGGTTCGGACACCCCACTGTCATCGGGGATGTGTATCCGTCGACGGTGCAGTGGTGGCTCCTGAGAATCTCCGCAAGAGATGCAGGTATCTCGGTGTGTCCCTCTGTCCTGATGGTCACATAATACATTTCAATACCCCCCAAGAAGGAATCAGGTCAACTCCCTTGCTGCTGAGACTAGATTAAAGCATGAGCTTAGAGATGTCAACCCCTATATTGACTTTCCTAAATCCCCTCCTAGCGATATTGGATGCGTCGGTGTAGAAGGTCCGTCACACTGCAAGAGTATATGACGGACCGCCCCTCGCTGTACAGGTTTGGCAGCGGCAGAGGCGTGATTGAAAAGGGGTTGTAATATCACCCTCCCGGCCGCAAGCTCATCTGGGCATTGGGGAATACTCACCACCAGAGTGCCCATGAGGGGGGATCCGATGTCCGAGGTGGCGCGAGGCCGCATTCGGAAAGGTAAAAGGACGAAACAGCTCATACACCAGCTGCGCCCCGGTGAGATCGCCGTGGTGTCCCACCCCGACCTGGACCAGGTGGTGGCGGAGGATCTCATCGGGGCCGGAGTGCGGGCGGTGCTGAACACCGAGGCGGCATTCACGGGCCGGTTTCCGACGCCCGGGCCCCAGCTGCTCCTTCAGGCGGGAGTGATCCTTCTGGACCAGGTGGACGAGGGGATCTTTTCCCTTCCCGGGGGGGCGGTGGTTCGAATCGAGGACGATGCGGTTTTCTCGGGTGGACGCGTCGTGGCCCGGGGCCGGATGATCACATCCGAACTGCTCGAGCCCCGGATGGCCGAGGCCCGGCGGAACATGCCGTCGCAGCTGAGAAATTTCGTGGACAACACCCTGAGGTTCGCCCGCGCCGAGGTCTCGCTGCTCCTCGAGGATCCCCGGCTGCCTCCCCTGGCGGTGGATGCCCGGGGCCGTCCCGCCCTGGTCGCGGTCCGTGGACGCAGCTACCGGGAGGATATCCGGGCGGTCCGCACCTACGTGCGGGAGCAGAACCCCGTGATCATAGCCGTTGACGGGGCGGCGGACGCGGTGGTGGAGGCGGGATGGGCGCCCGACATACTGCTCGGTGACATGGACAGCGTCAGCGACCGAACTCTGTGCTGGGTGGCGCGCCGCGGTGAGCTGGTGGTGCACGCCTACCCGGACGGTTCCGCGCCCGGGAAGGAGCGGGTCGATGAATTGGGGCTTGGGTGCCACCTGTTTCCCGTGTCAGGAACCAGCGAGGATGCAGCCCTGCTCCTGGCCCACGGACTGGGTGCGGAGCTGATCGTGGCCGTTGGAACCCACACCGAACCCGTGGAGTTTCTGGAGAAGGGAAGGCCGGGAATGGCCAGCACCATGCTGGTCAGGCTGCGCATCGGCTCGCGCCTGGTGGACGCTAAGGGTGTCAGCAACCTGTACCGGGTGTACCCCAGACCCGGCGACATGCTCCTGCTGTTGGCCGCGGGGGCGGTGCCCCTCGGGGTGATTCTGTGGACGTCTCCCGGTTTCAACGTTCTCTTACGCCTGTTCGCCCTGCACCTGAGGATGACGGTGGGAGGGTGACATGGCCTTCGCTATAGTACCCGCGTACAACGAGAGGAGCAGCATCCGCGCAACAGTCGAGGGGCTCCTCGGGGTTCCCCAGGTCGAGGGAGTGCTGGTGGTGGACGACGGCTCCCATGATGACACCGCCCAGATCGTCGCCCACATGGAGGATCCGCGGGTGATGCTCAGCAGGCTGACCCGGAACCGGGGCAAGGGCGGTGCCCTGAATCACGGCATGAAGCTCCTGGAGCGAAGGAACGTGGATGTCTACCTCTTCTGCGATGCCGACCTGGGCTGCACCTCCCGGGAGGTCGAGAACCTGATAAGGCCGGTCCTCGCCCGGGAGGCGGATATGGCGACGGCCGTTTTCCCTGCCTCCGGCGACGGGGGCGGGTTCGGGCTGGTGGTCCGTACGGCCCGCTGCGTCATCCGGCTGGTCGCGGGGCGCTGGGTAGAGGCGCCCCTGTCCGGGCAGCGTGCCTTCACCCCGGGGGTCTGGAAAGCCGGAGGTCCGTGCGCGCCGGGCTTCGGAGCGGAGGCGGTCTTCACCGCCCGGGCGCTGAGGGCCGGCTTCTCCCTGGTGGAGGTGCCCACCATGATGCGGCACCGGGTGACGGGCATGAAGGTTCAGGACGTGTTTCACCGCGCGCGGCAGATGTGGGATCTCATGAGGGGCCTGGTGCTCCTCGTGCTTCTGCGGGGAGATGTTCGGGGGTGATCTCCGACCTTCTTTTCATCCTCGGGCTGGCCGGTGCCTCCTACCTCCTGGTGCACATCGGGGAACGGGCCGCCCGGACCCTCCGGCTGTTGAGAAAGAACCGCACCGGCGAGGTGATCCCCACGGGAGCGGCCTTTCCCGTCGTCATCCTCCAGGCCTTACTGTTGACAATCTCCCATGATGCCGCGTCACGGCTGATGGGGGCCGCAGGGGTGCTCCTGGCCTGTACGGGCCTGTACGATGACTGGTGCAGCAGCCGGGCCCGGCGGCACCGCGAGGTCAAGGGATGGCGGGGGCACCTGGCCGCCCTGGTCCGTGGGAGGCCGACATCGGGGTCGGTTAAGATCCTGGGAGGGGCAGCGGTCCTCGGCCTCGTGTTCCTCTTCGTCGATGTTGCGGGTCCTGGCCCCCCTGGGTTCTTGCGGGACGGTGCGCTGATCGCCCTCGCGGCGAACCTGATCAACGGGCTGGACGTGGTCCCCGGCCGGGCCGGGAAGGGCCTGCTGGTGGGCCTGTCCGTGCTGATCGTCGCTGGTCCCGGCATGGGGCCGACGGCCTTCGTTCTCCTGGTGCCGCCCATGGTCTTTTTGGCGAGGGACCTTTCGCGCAGGTCGATGATGGGCGACGCCGGCGCCAACGGCTGGGGCGGGATCCTGGGTGCCCTCGCGGTGGTGGTGCTTTCGCCCCTGGGCCGCTGGCTCGTCCTCTCCGCCCTGGTCGTGCTGCAGGTGCTGTCGGACACGGTGACCTTCAGCCGAATCATCGAGGGGTGTGCAGGGCTCAGCTACCTCGACCGCCTCGGACGCTGACGAGCAAGCTGGCAGAATCATTACATTGCCCGCCTTGTGTCCCCGGGCATAAGCTGGATGCACCGCTATTGTCACAATCGAGAGGAGGACGGCGGTTTGCTCAGGGCGCGGTGGCCGGTGCTCATATTGGCGGTACTGCTGGGAGTCTGCTTCACCCTGCAGTTCTTCAGCGCCCGGGACTGGCGCATGGGAGGCTTGGAGATCAGGGTGAAGACGGCTCTGTCTCCGAGGGGATGCACTCTCCTCGAGGTACCTCCCCTGGGTCGACTGATCGCCTACACCCACTTTTCACCCGTGACCTTCAACGTGTACCTCAGCCAGATAGACGTGGACAGCCTGTCGGTGATGATAGATGGAGCCGTGGCGGGGACGTTTCTGCCCGAGCTCGAGGAGCGCATGCGGCGCATGGCCACTACTTACGCCATGACCCTGATGCTGACGGCGGGCGCCGCAGCGGCCGCTGCGTCCCTCATGCTGAACCTGCGGGACACCAGGATGCTGGCGATGGCTTTCGCGGGCGGATTCCTGGTGGTGGCTGTCCTGGCGTCCCTCGTCTTCGCCACCTACGACCCGTCGGCCTTTGAGGAGTTCCAACTGGAGGGGCCCGTCGCGGCCTTCCCGGGGGCGTGGGAGACGGTGCGGGAGGGTGCCGAACAGCTCAACACCCTGAGGAGCCAGATGAGAACCCTCGGTAGTAACCTCATGCAGCTGTACGGAGCCCAGGCCAGCCTTCCCGGCGTCATGAGCGCAGATGAGGAAAACTTCGTCATACTGGTGGTGGCCGACATTCACAACCACGTGCCCGCCGTTGACTTCATGGCGGGCATGCTCGGCAGCTACCCGGTGAGGGCGGTGATCGACCTGGGGGACCTCACTGACTGGGGTACCCCCATCGAGGCGAGGATTACAGGGGAGATCGCGGCCCTCGACAAACCGTACATCTTCGTCCCGGGAAACCACGAGACCCACGAGGTGGTACGGCAGATGCAGGAGATGCCCAACGTGGTGGTTCTGGACGGCGAGGTCGCCCTCGGGGGAGTCAGGCTTTTCGGATATCCTGATCCCTCGGCTTACCGCGACAGTCCCCAGGAGGGTTCACCGGAGGAGATGGAGGCCCTCGCAGTTCGGTACAGAAAAAAGGCGGAGCAGCTGCTCTCAGGGGGAGACGGAACCGAGATAATGATGGCGGCGGCCCATCATCCCGGCGCGGCAGCAGATATCCTCGACTACCACGGCCTGGACGTGGTGCTCACGGCCCACACCCACAGGTTGACCGTGCAGATGAGGGAGTCGGGGGTGCTGCACCTGGACCCCGGGTCAACGGGTGCTGCGGGTGTCAGGGGGCTGCTCTCACACAGGGACATGCCGCACACCGCCCTCCTGATGCACTTTTCGACGGGACCCGAGGGCACGATTCTCCGTGCCATCGACAGCGTCACCCTGAGCCAGCGCCGCGAGCTTCTGACCATCAAGAGGGAGTACTATCCGCCGGAATCCGCCTTCACCGAGCCGCCGCTGCCCTGACTGGCCCACCTTTCGACTAGCAGAGTCTCCATGGCCTCTTCCGCCCGCTGCTGCAGCCGGTCGTCTTCGACCGGCGGTCCGTACCGCACGAGGTCGTAGGCACCGAGCAGCTCGAACAGGCCCGATGTCGCCCGCCTCGAGAGGTCGGCGGCCTTTTCAGCGACTCGCCGGCAGTAGACCCTGGGGGTCTGGGTCGAGGTGTAGCGGTGCACGGGTGAGGCGAGGGTGGTGAATTCGCGGAACCACGTTCGTATCCTCCGCTCCGTATCCGTGCGGTAGGTGGGAGTCTCCGGATCGTCGGCCGTGGGGCTGATCATCTCGCGCAGGCGGCGGCGGAAAGCATCCGGATCCCACAGTGAGACCCGTTCTTCCTCCCACTCCTCGACGGGCGGTGCCTCCTGGGGCCCCCGGAGAGCCCGGAATACCCAGGCCACCACGCCCAGCATCACCAGTACGGTGAGGATGCGGAGTATGATCGAGAGCACTGCGGCCACCGGGGCATCGTCGACGATTTCCCACTCGTCCAGCTCCGGTGGGCCGGGTTCGTCCACGGGGGGTGCCTCCGCGTCCTCGGGTATGAACCTCAGCAGAAGACGATACAAAAGGTATGCAAGGTAGGCGAAGGGATAGACCAGCAGGGTTATCGCCTCGGCGATGTATCTCCAGACCCCCGAGATCACCGAGGCCACCGCGGACCAGAAGCCCGGAGACGACATTCCTATCAGGATCAGGGTGGCAGCGAAGGGTATGATGACCAGGGCAGCTACCACCGCCCACCGTGCCCGCCAGTCGAGGCGGCTGGCGTCCAGGGAGGGGTTGATGAGGTAGGCCCGGGCTGAGACGGAGGATCCGACCAGGGCCAGGGGAAGGACCAGGACCGGCCACACGGGATACCATTCGACGGACAACCTCAGGACCAGCAGCGCAGTGCCCGTCAGCACGGTTCCCCGCAGCAGGTCTCCCAGGGTCATGCGTTCCGTGGGTCGTCGGGCGGAGGAGTAGCCCCGGTAGACGGAGAGGCTCACGTGGATGAAGGACAGGGCGGCCGGGGCGATATCGCCGCTGAGGATCAGCTCAGCCAGGCCGTGTTCCAGCGCGGCGCGGTTCTGCAGCCACCAGGTCATGCCGATCCAGAGCACGGCAAAGGGCAGGGTGGAGTTTCTCACCGATGCTGCAGGGCGGAGGTGCCAGACGAGGGCGGCGAAGAGGGCGGGTATGAAGAGCGAGGCCGCCGTCACGGCTCCGTCGGTCACCGGAGTATCGGGGCCGCCCGACATGATGTAGGCCAGCGGGATCAGCCAGCACAGGTCCACCGTGGCCCGCAGCATGGTAGACGCCAGGTGGTTAGTCAGCGGAGTGTCCCCAACGCTCTGCAATCTCCTGCCACCTCCTCTTTCCCCCGAGATCGTGACAGCGGATGCCCGGCACCGACGGAGTTGGAGGGTCGCCGGTGTATATGAACGTGACCGAGTACCCGTCGGCGGCCATCCGCAGAAGCTGGGATCTCAGTCCGTCGGTCAGGATGGCCGATATAACGATGACCGTCGAACCGTAAAGACCCTTCATCGCCTGCCGATGCAGCGTTTTCTCCAGCGGGTGGCTGCCGTGGGGTGCGCTTCGCGCCAGGGCGCTCAGTATGCGGCGCAGCTGGCGGGGATGGGATGAGGGGTCGATGCGCAGCGGGGGGGCGCTGGCCTCCTCGTGTTCCTTGAGCATGCTGCCGTTGCCGTACAGGCCCACCCGGTACCCCCGGCCCGTCGCGTATCGGGCCACCGAACCCGCCGCCGTCATGGACAGCTCCAGGAAGTCGGAAACGGTCCCGTGCCACGCTGTGGTCATGGTCCGCAGGTTCACGAAGATCAAAACGTCCGGGCTGCGGGTCCCCTCCTGCTGGCGGGTCATCATCTCTCCCGCCGCGGCGGTGGCCGGCCAGTGGATCATGCGCATGGCATCACCGGGTTCGTAGGGACGGGCGCCGGCCACGGAGAAGGGGTCCCGGAACAGCCAGTGCTGGCGCTCGGGGTCTCCGAAAGGGTGGTCGGAACTGATCCCCAGTTCTGCAAGGGACACCGTTATGGGATAGACCATCAGGGCCTGGCGGTTTTCGATGCGCTTTTCCGTGTGGGTGAGACCCAGGGGGTCCCACACGCGGACGACCGAGGGGCCCACCTGGTAGTACCCGCGGGCGGTCAGGGTCACATGGTATGTCCGGCGGAGGCGCTGAAACCACGACATGCCCGTGCGTATGAAGAGATCGCCTGCGACGGCGGAGTCGGGATCGGTGTCCCTGCCGGCGAAAAAGGCCCTGCCGGGTGTGAAGTCGGTCATCTCGACCCAGGGAAGGGGCAGAAAGGTCGGATTATCCAGCTCCACCGTCAGCTGGAGGGTGTCGCCGGTCATGCAGCGGTCCTCGGAGACGTGGTGACGGCAGTCGAAGTGTTCCGCCCCCGAGCTGGCCCAGACCCCGCCCGTGACCAGGGCCAGCCCCACCGCCAGGCTCATGAACGTGAGAGCCGGGGTTGAGGAGATGACTCCGGCGAACACCAGCAGGGCCAGCAGACTGAGCAGAACCTTCCGGGGATCGACGATCATTCCCCTGGCACCGGCGTTTCCGCCACGATATCTCCCAGGACAGCCTCCGCTTCACGTCCCCTCAGCCAGGTTTCCTCGCCCGCCACGAGACGGTGACCCAGGACCGGCACCACCAGGTCCTGTACGTCGTCGGGTACGACGTAGTCGCGCCCGCGGAGAAGGGCCAGGGTACGGGAGGCATTCGCGAGCATGATGGCGCTCCTGGGGCTTGCTCCCAGCTCCACCTCGGGCCTCTTTCTAGTGCTGCGGACGACGGTCACTATGTAGGCCCGCAGCTCGTCGGACAGGTAGACCTCCTCGGCGAGCCTGGAGATCTCCAGCAGTTCTTCGGGCGAAACCACCGCCTGCACGCGTTCCTCGGGGTTCTGCGGGCGGCGGTACCGGTCGAGTATCTGCATCTCGTCCGCCTCCTCCGGGTATCCCAGGAAGATCCGCAGAAGAAAGCGGTCCAGCTGGGCGCTGGGGAGGGGGAAAGTCCCCGACATCTCCACCGGGTTCTGGGTGGCCACGGTCACGAAGGGGCGCGGAATCTCCCGGGTGACCCCAGAAACGGTGACCTGGCGCTCCTGCATGCACTCCAGCAGCGCCGACTGTGTGCGGGGGGTGGCCCGGTTGATCTCGTCGGCGAGGAGAATGTTGGTGAACACCGGCCCCGGCTGGAACTCGAATTCCCCCCGGCGGGGATCGTAGACGTTGACTCCCGTCAGGTCCGAGGGCAGAAGGTCGGGGGGGAACTGGATCCTCTTGAAGTTGAGGCCCGATACCACGGCCAGGGTTCGGGCCAGCATGGTCTTTCCGACTCCGGGTACGTCCTCGATGAGGATGTGTCCTTCACTGAAGAGGGCCGTGAGGAGAAGTTCTACGGCGCCTGTGTATCCGACTATGACCTCACCGATGGCTTCCTTGATCCGGATGATCGTCTCGACGGCGGAATTATTCATGAAAAGAGCCTCCCCCACAGTCACATACTGATATCCTGCGCCCAAGGCTCGGCAGGAATCCAGGTTGTCTTCGAACAAGGTTCATACTGAAGCATATCAAATAATTTGTCAGCAATACATCCTGACCAGGCGGTGCATTTACCTGGGAGAAGGGACCGATGCCAACGTGTTGAACCGCGAGGATTTTCAGCGGGCGAGGGAGAGGCTCAGGGGCGCCACCCAGCCCACGCCCCTTCAGTATTCAGCGACCTTCAGCCGCTACACCGGGCACAGGGTGTACCTCAAGCCCGAGAACCTGCAGAAGACCGGGGCCTTCAAGGTGCGGGGCGCTTACAACCGCCTCCTCCAGCTGAGCGATGCCGAGGGGGAGCTGGGCGTCGTCACGGCGTCCTCCGGAAACCACGCCGGTGCCCTGGCCTATGCTGCATCCCGGCTGGGGGTGGCTGCCCTGGTGGTCATGCCCGTGGATGCATCCCGTTCGAAGATGCGGGCGGTGAGGGGATACGGGGCGGAAATAATCCAGCACGGCCTGTATGCTGATGAGCGCAAGCAGAAGGCCAGGGAGCTGGCCGAAGAACGCGGCCTGGTCTACATAGACCCCACCGACGACGAGGGCATATTGGAGGGGCACGGTACCTGCGCCCTCGAGATCATCGAGGAGCTGCCGGAGGTAGACGTCATCGTCGGGCCCATCGGCGGGGGCGGCATGATGGCGGGGGTGTCGAGAGCCGCCAGGTGCGAGCGTGAAGACATCGTTCTGGTCGGGGTGGAGCCCATCGGGTCCTGCTGCATGTACGAGTCGGTGCGGGCGGGAGAGCCCGTCGAAGTCGATGTCGATACCATCGCCGACGGCCTGCGGACCCGCCGCCCGGGCATGACTCCCTTCACTTACATAAGGGACCACGTTGACGTCTTTCACCAGGTGTCCGAGGCTGTGATCACCGACACCGTGCTGCTGCTCCTCGAGCGGGCGAAGCTTCTGGTCGAGCCCTCGGGTGCGGTCTCCATGGCCGGGGTGCTGGACGGAGCCGTGGACGGAGGAGGCAGGAACGTGGTGGTGATACTCACCGGCGGCAACATGGACATGACGACCCTGAATAGGTTGATCGAAAAGGGCCTGAAGCTGGACTGGGGTCCCCGGCTCAGGCCCTGAGGGGAGGCTGCGACGTGGATGAACTCAACCTGGAGGTGGCGTTTGCGGCCCGGGAGCTGGAGAGCATAGACCTGGACGGATCCGGGGTAGTCGTTACGGACATCCTTCGGGCCACCACCACTATCACCGCGGCCCTGGCTGCCGGAGCCCGTGCCGTGATCCCGGTGGCAGGGGTGGATGAGGCCCGGAGGATGCATGCGGTTCGGGGAGGACTGCTGGGCGGCGAGCGGGAGGGGGTGCCGCCCCGGGGTTTCGACCTGGGCAACTCACCGGCCGAGTACGTTCCCGGGGTTGTGGGGGGACGGACGGTCATCCTCACCACCACTAACGGCACCACCGCCCTCACGGGGGCGCGGGGGGCGGACTGGGTGGCGGCCGGATGCTTCAACAACCTGGAGGCGGTGGCCTCCCATATCCTGCACCGAGAGCCGGACCGGGTGATCATCGCCTGTTCCGGAACGAATGGGGGCCGACGCGTTGCGCCCGAGGATGTTCTCTTCGCCTCGGAACTCTTACGCAGGCTCGAGGCGGAGGATGTCACCCTCTCCCTCGGCGGAGGAGCCCTGATCGCCCGTGATTTCGGCCGACACAGGGGTGGTGGGATCTTCGAAATGCTGAGGGAGATGCCCCACGCGAGGAGGCTCATCGGAATGGGTGTTGGTGACGACGTCAAGAGCGCTGCACAGCTGTCGGTCGTGGATGTCCTCGGGGTCATGGATGCCGACGGCGGAGGGACGCCTCTCATCAGGTCACAGGAGAGATCTGCACCATGATCCACCTCCGGTTGCCGGCGATCCAGGGCCCCGTCGCAGTGTACCTCCTGGCGGTGTTTGTGCTTTTCGCCGCAGGATGCACGGGGGGAGGAGATCCCACGGTCAGGCCGCTGTCCGAGGACCCGGATGAGACGGTGGTGGAGCCGGTGGGTTCCGGCTCCCTTCAGGTGGCCGTGCGGACGGAGGGACTGGTCCTGGATCCCGGTGCGGTCGGAGCGGGTGACCTGGCATCGATGCTGGTGCTGGGTTATCTGCACAGGTGGCTGGTACGCCCCGACGGCCGTGGTGGGGTGGTGGGTGACCTCGCGGTGAGGTGGTCGTCCTGCGACGAGGCGCTGACCTGGGATTTCACCCTCGATGAGGGAGCAGCGCTTCACGACGGCACCCGCATCAGCGCTGGCCTGATCGCCCACCTCTGGGAGGGCCCTGACCGGCAGGAGCGGCCCGCCGTCCTGGCAAATGTACGCCGGGTCGAGGCCGTCGATACCGGTACCCTGCGCATGCACCTCGTCGAACCGGACGCGGAGTTCCCCGAAGCCGTGGCCACCTCGGCCCAGCTCGCCGTGACCACCTATCCCGGTGATGAGGCAGTCGGGGCCGGCCGGTACCGGTTCGCGGGGTTCACTCCCGAGGGGGCCCTCATACTGCGGGCGGTGTCGAGGGAGGAGGCCTACCGCTCCCTCGTGTTTCACTTCCTTTCGCCCGAGGTGGACCTGGCGTCTCCCCGTTTCTGGGATGATGACACCAGGGAACTGCTGCACCGGGTGGACGTGGTCGCCTTTGTGCGCCCCGGGGAGGCACGCCCTCTATCCGTCGAGCTGGGTACACGCATCGAGAGCCTGCCCTCCCCCAACGTCCGGGGATTGGTAGTGAACCCGCACAACGAACCTTTCGATGATCCCCTCGTGCGCAGGGCCGTGTTCTCGGCTGTGGGTGACGGGGCCTGCCTGTTGCGGGGAGTGGGGGATCTTCGCTATCTTACGGCCGCCTCGAACTGGCTGCCGCCCGATTCGCCCGTACGCACCTGCATGGCCCGCGAGCTGGATGCCGCTGCCGCTGGAGAACTCCTGACGTCTGCCGGATTAAGACGCGATTCTGACGGCAGATGGTCCCTGGTGAGGACCGCTGATCTACTCGCGCCCTTCACCGTGCAGATCATCGCCCCCGGGGATGTCTACGCAGGGGGAGAGACGGTCGTCCGCCTGGTTGCCGACCGCCTGGAGGAAGCGGGTTTCGCCGTTGACCTGCAGATCCTGCCCTGGCGCGACTTTCTGTCCCACTTTTTCACCAGGGAATACGATGTGGCCCTGGCTGGATGGTCGTGCCTCTCCGGCGCCCCGTCGGCCTTTCTCATGCCGTGGCTGCACTCGAGGGGGACAGCCACCATCAACAGCGGTGACTTCCTGCGCCTGGACGACCTCCTGGACAAGGCTCGCTCCGAGCTCTGCAGCGAGCGCCGGACGCGGATATACGATGACATTCTGCACAGGACCGCCGATCAGCACGTCATCCTTCCCCTGTTCAGCACGCCTGCGATCTTCGCCCTGTGCGGCGAGGTGGAGCTGGCCCCGGCGGACAGCATCCTACCCTTCACCCGAGACCGGAAGTAGGGACATTCCCCGCCCACCCTGCGGTCATATAATACACTGACGGAATCCACGGTGGGAGGTGTTAACGTGCCCGACGGTGAATGCACTCGCGGTGATCGAAGGCGAAAATGCCCCCTGACAGGGACCCAGCCGCAGTCGCAGGGAGCTCGGGGTAGGGCGATTCTGGACGATGCGGGGGACCGGGTATCGGTGCGGATCAGGGATCTAGTTGATCCGTCGTACTTCGGCAGGGACTTCACGACGGGAAGAACACTGAACCTGTTCGAGGTCTGGTTGGATAACCCACGGACTGACAGGAGGGTCTGTCTGGGCTCAATGTGCCGCCAGGGGGTGTACTGGGCCTTCGACACGATGGCGCGCGTCAGGGTCGGTGAGTTCGACGATGTGATAATCACCGCCGAACACGACAGCTGCCCCGCCGTTTCCAGCGGGGTGATAGTGATGATAGGATGTTGTTGTGGAATGCATGACAATGAGTAGTTAATTGGAGGCGGGAGATGACACGCAGGGCGTCCGTACCTAGCTGGCTCGTGGTGCTGGTGACGGCACTTACTGTTTTCACCGTTATCAGTCTCGCACGAGGATCGTCTGTGCAGGATGACGCTCCCGTTGAGCTGCGGCGGACCGCCGAGATGCTGGACCCCGCGCCGCAGCCGGGGGGAACGCTGAAGGTTGGGATTCCCGAACCCCTGGCCACCCTGGATCCTCACCAGGCCGTCACCGAGGCTGAGCGCATGGTGGCCCGGGCCGTGACCTATGCGCCCTTCCGCTTTGATTACTCCCGGGGCCTGCAGGGGGCGGCGGTGCGGAGCTGGAGTGTCGAGGATGAGGGCCGGACCTACCTCCTGGAGCTTCAGCCCGGACTGACCTTCGTCGACGGTACTCCCTGCGATGCCGAGGCCCTGGCTTTCAACATCGAACGCATGAGGGAGGTCGGCTCGGCGGTCGTGGCGGGGGCATGGCTGGCTTGCATCCGTCGAGTTGCGGTCGTCGACGATCTCACCGTGCGCCTGGAGCTGTGGTATTCTGATCCTAACCTCCTCTTCAACCTGTCGCGGGCCGAGGCCGGGCTCGTCTCCCCGACGGCCGTCGAGGAGCTGGAGGAAGAGTTCCGCCTCCAGCCCGTGGGACTGGGACCCTTCGTGGTCATTGACCCACCGTCCCAGGAGGAGTACATGCTCCCCGGACCCATTGAGGAGACCTGGCGCGGGCCCGTGGAGATGGTCCACGAGGTTCACCTGGTGCCCCGCGGCGATGAGGCCGCCGACAGGCTCTACCTTGATGCGGTGACCATGGTTTACATTGATGATGCTTACTGCCCGACCCGCCTGCTGGAGGCGGGCGTGGACTTTCTCGCCTCCGTTCCCCCGGGGAGCGATGTGCCGGGGGAACTGGGCTACCCGGTGGTGCGCCCCAACCTGGACCACCACATGCTGGCGCTGAATCTGAGCCATCCGGCCCTTTCCGATGTCAGGGTGCGGCGTGCCCTTCATCACGCCGTGGACCGCTCCCAGATCATAAGACGCGTCCTCGGCGGTGATGCTGAGCCCATGGACATCGGGGGATGGCCCGGTGAACCGCAGGCTGATGGGGCGGTTTCGTCGAACCCCGATGAAGCGGTGAGGCTGCTGGCCCGTGCCGGCTACGGCGAAGGAGAGGTCCTGAGTCTCATCATGCTCACCGATGAGGACCCGGAGAGGGTGGCGGTGTCGCAGCTGCTGGCGAACCAGCTCCGGGACCTGGGTATCTCTGTGGACGTGGAGCCGGTGCCGCGGGAGGAGTATTACGAGCGGATGCGCGCCGGGGATTACGACATCTCCTACTGGGTCGTGCTGCCCCAGCTCGTCGATCCCCTCGCCTACACGGGCAACCTCCGCTCCGACAACTACTGGAACGTCTCCTGCATATGGCGTAACCGTGACCTTCTCGAGGTCAGAGAGGCGATCGATGACCTTCTGATCCGCGCCGCTGTGACCACCTGCAGTGTTGAGAGGAACGGCTTTCACGAGGAGCTGGTGGAGCTGATCAGGGACAATCAGCTGTACGTCAGCCTGTGGCACACCGTATCGCGGGGCGTGGCCGCCGAGCACGTTCGTGATCTACACGTCCCTTATGGGTACGCATTCTCCTTTGCGAGAACGTGGATCATGCCCGGGGACGAATGAGGAAGGAGGAGCCGGCGTGTTCTCCCTCTTTCAGAACACCCCGGGAGTCCTCCCGCCGGGCACCACCATCAATCCCACGGTTGAGCGAGGATCTCCCAGGGAAGTGAAGATGAAGCCCGGAGTTCGGGTGCTTCTCGGGCTGGTTCTTGCGGTCCTTGGTTCGGTGTGTTTCACCCTCGCCTTTCCCCCTCACGGCCTGTGGCCCCTCATATTCCTCGGGTTCGTCCCCGTGTTGGTCTCGCTGCACCGGGTGATGCCGCCGCGGTATGCCGGGCTTGCCCTGGGTGTGGGCGTTGGGGGTTTCTTCTTCGCCTATTTCGACGGCATGTTCGCCGGCGTACCGGTCTGGAGCTGGTTGCCGGTCATCATCGGGGTCTTTGCCACCCCCATCGGCTTCTGGGAGCGGCGGTTCAACCGTCGGACGAGCTACCGCTACCTGGTGCCGGCCGGGGCGGCGGTCTGGGTTAGCTTCGAGATGATCCGCGGGACGATACCCTTCATGGGAACCTGGGGTTTCGTCAGCTATGCTCTCTTCGAACAGCCCTGGCTGATTCAGCCGGTGAGCGTTTTCAGCATCTACGGCCTTAACCTGCTCATTATGCTGGTCAACTTCTGCGCGGCAGCATGGGCCATTGACTACGTGGATCGCCGCTGGCGGTTTGAACCCGGGGTGCAGGTAGTGGATGCTTGTGCCCTGCGCCGGTGGACGAAGGTGGCGGCCGCTGCCCTGGTGCTGTGGGTGGTCCTGAGCCTGGCCCTTCTCGGCGATATGCCCGCCCAGGTCCGGGTTGCGGCCGTGCAGCCGGTGGGAGTTGAAAGCCTCGACGAGCTGTTCGATCTGAGCCGGGACGCCGCAGAACGGGGAGCCAGGCTCATCGTGTGGCCGGAGGGGTTTCTGCCCTTCGATCCCCGGCAGGAGCACACGGCGGACTTCGTCCACCTGGCGGGGGAGATAGATGCCTACCTGGTCATCGGGTACGCGGTCAGGGAGGATGGGGGACTGAGGAACGAGGCGACGGTACTGTCTCCGAGCGGCGAGTTTCTAGGCGTGTACGGTAAGGACCATCCCGTGCTCTTCGCCGGCGAGCCCAGCCTCACCCGGGGAACCTATCCCACCTACCCTACCAGCATCGGCAGGATCGGGACCATCATATGCTACGACCTGGACTTCACCGATACGGCCCGGAAGATTACCAGAAACGGTGCCGGGATCATAGCCGTGCCCTCCATGGACCCGCCGGAGATGGCCCACAAGCATTACACGCACATCATCTTCCGGGCGGTGGAGAACCGGGTATCGATGGTCAAGGCCGACGGGGGGTATGATTCGGTGATCGTGGATCCCTACGGCAGGATCCTGGCTCGCTCGGTCACCGTGGAGCCGACACAGACGACGGTTGTGGCCGATGTCCCCGTCGGTCCAGGGAATGCACCCGTCGTACGGCTCGGGGACTGGATGGGTTGGGCAGCTGTCCTGGCGGCAGCGTCCTTCGTGATCTGGGATTTCACCGGGCGGTCACGCCGTTGAGAGGCGGTTCGCTGTCGGCCCTGGGTGAATCGTGACCCGAGTTCAGGGGCCCCTAATCACAAAAACGAGATCCCGGCCGCCGAATGCGCACCGCCGCGCCGGGCATCGAGATAGAGAGTGAAAAAGCCGGGACGGGGGACCTGTAGAACGACATCCGGGCCGCGTTCCTGCAGAGGAGAGGATATTATGCCGTGCAACCTGGAGATCAAGGCCGTCGCTGCGAACTGGAGCAGCCAGCTGGAGACAGCAGCTCGGCTCGGGGACTATTGCGGCACTTTCCAGCAGCGTGACACCTTCTTTCAGGCCAGTGGTGGGAGGCTGAAGCTGCGCGAGGAGTGCAGAACCGACTGCGGTCAACCAGGTGCCAGGCTCATATTTTACCAGAGGGAGGACGCTGCAGACCCTTCTCGGTCGGTGTATCGGTCCCTCGAGGTGGCCGATGCCGGCGGCATGGGCGAGATCCTGGCGGGGGCCTTCGGGGTGCTGGTTACCGTGAGCAAGAACCGAGAGCTCTACCTGGTCGGTCGCACCCGTGTTCATTTTGACCACGTGTGCCGCCTCGGGTGCTTCATAGAGCTGGAACACCCGTTGGAGGATGATGAAGACCAGTCTGCGAGTAGAGACGTCGTGGAGAACCTGATGAACGACCTGGGGATAGCCCCCGGCGAGCTTGTGGCCGAATCATACGCTAATTTGCTGATGAACAGGTAGGCGCTGCACATGCTGCAGAGGTCATGGCGTGGGATTGAGGAAGCAGGGGTCCGGCCAGCTGCGGCGGGGAGGAGGATGCCAGGAGCAGGAGAGCAGAGAGGGTCAGCCTCGACCACCAGCTGACTACCACCAACTCACCGGAACGACTTTGCCGGGATATCAGGCGCAGGTTCAGCGTCCCTGCCGATCGGCCCTGGTCGCCGGGGGGACGCCTTCCGTACCAGTATGGCGAGTAGGGCAAGGGGTGTCCCTTCGAACCACCGGTGACAACAAGAGGGGGTATCATCACAGCCTCCAGTTACAAGCAGTGGGCGCAGCACGAGCAGACTCGCGCGACGGCAGAACTGCTGCAAGCGGTAAAACGGCGAGCCGAGAGGCGTCACACAGGGCTGCACCCTTGGGCAAGCCCAGAGAGAAGCAGGCGCGTGGGCGCAATACGTTGTGACATGATGCGCAAGGCGCACTCCGGCCGGTATGACTCCGAGAGAGGAGATGAACCCCATTGAGAGTTACAGTGTTCAACGGCAGTCCCAGGGGACGACGGAGTAACACCCACGAGATGGTTGCACCCCTGTTGGAAGGGGCCAGAGAGACCGGAGCCCACACAGAAGAGGTGTTCCTGGTGGAGCACGATGTCCGGCATTGCATGGGCTGCTTCGCCTGCTGGGGAGACACTCCGGGAGTGTGTGCCCTGGATGACGACATGAGGGATCTCACGGATCTGTTCCTGGATTCGGACTATGTCGGTATGGCATCTCCCGTGTACAACATGTACATGACAGCCCTCCTGAAGAACTTCTGTGACAGGCTTCTGCCCCTGGCGACACCGCACATTCATCGGGCTGAGGACGGCAGCTTCTACCATGAGGGTCGGGTTGTGCGGATTCCGCAGCAGTTTCTCGTGGCTAACTCCGGGTTTCCCGGAGAGCACAATTTCGATCTGTTCAAGGTACTGGCGGAATTTGCCAGGCCGGTGCTGGAGATCTACCGTAACTGCGGAGAGGTTCTCCGAGCAGTTTCGGCGGACAGCCACCCGAAGTTGTGGTCCACAATAGAGGAGTATCGCGATGTTCTCCGACAGACTGGCAGGGAACTGGTGACCAACGGTGGCGTTTCGGAAGAGACCGCAGAACGGCTGAATATGCAGCTCCTCAGTGACGAAGAGTACATGGCTGCCGCTAATAGGTTTTGGGATTTACGAATCGAGGGGCAGGCTCCCTAGGTCGCCGCTGTCACACGACGAGGATGGTTCATGAAATGGCTCCCCCGGAAAACCGCGGTCCGCAACACGCAGCGGGCTGCGGTTGAGTATAACGCCATCTACGGTTCAGGCGGGCGCACTCGTGGACCGGATGGTAATCCAGACTCAGAGGGAGGAGAAGAGATTGCAGAAGACACCGCTGAGGGCCTGCCTGGCCAGGTTCTCTCACGAGACACATTCCTTCAGCCCAGTGCCCACCACCCTCGACGATTTTCGCACCATATACGGTGAGGATATCCTCCAACGAGCCCGGGGAACGAGGACGGGCATCGCGGGGTTCATTGACTCTGCCCAGGATCTCGGTGTGGACCTGATGCCGGTACTGTCGGCGGGCGCCGGTCCTGCTGGGCCGGTGACCAGCCATGCCTACGAGACCATCAAGGATCGAATGCTCCGGGGTATCCGCGATGCCATGCCCACCGACGGTGTTCTCCTCGCCCTTCACGGAGCCATGGTGACCGAGGACCTCGAGGATCCGGAGGGTGACCTCATCGCCTCCATTCGGCGGCTGGTCGGCCCGGACACGGTGGTGGCGGCGACCTTCGATCTGCACGGTAACATCAGTCCGCAGATGGTGGAGGACATCGATCTCCTCTTTGCCTACCGTACTTACCCCCACGTGGATGGATATGAGCAGGCGGTCAACTGCACGGCGGCCTTCGCGTCGGTACGTCGGGGAGAGCTGCGTCCCGTGCGTCACATCGAAAAGCCTCCCTGGATGCCCCACAGTCAGAACATGCTGACGGTGAGGGGGCCCATGGCGGAGATAGAGGAGCGGTGTCTGGCCTGGGAGGAGCGGGCGGGCATCATCAACGTCTCGCCCTTCGGCGGGTTCCCGTGGTCGGACACCCGCCATGTGGGATTCTCCGTCGTCGCCACCGCGGATGGGGATCTGGAGCTGGCCCAGCGCGCCGCAAGGGACGTAACAGCCTACGCCTGGGAGCGGCGCGGCCGGTTCACGGTGGACTGGGTCCCTGTTGACGATGCCCTCGACAGGGCCCTCGAAGCCCCGAAACACCCCGTGGTGCTCGTCGATGCCTCTGATAATCCCGGCAGCGGCGGGACCGGTGATACCACGGGCCTGCTCCGTGCCCTGGTGGATAGGGGAGTCACGGATACCGTCGTCTCCCTGGTCCGTGACGAGGAGACCGTGGCCCGGGCCGCCTCTGTCGGAGTCGGTGCAGTGGATCGCTTCTCGGTGGGGGGAAAGCTCGCTCCCGAGTTCGGACGCCCCGTGGAGCTCAGGGCTCGCGTGAGAACCATCACTGACGGTACCTACCGCTTGAAGGGACCCATGAGCCGCGGTGCCCTTGCCTCCGTGGGTCTGTCGGTGGTGCTCGATGCGGACGGCCTGCAGATCATCGTGGCCCAACGGGCCTCTTCCACCAACGATCCGGAGCTTCTGCGCCGGCACGGCATACAGCCCGAGGAGCAGAGAATCCTGGCCATGAAGGTGAAGAACCACTTCCGTGCCGCCTTCGAACCCCTGGTGGCCGATATCATCAACGTGGATGTGCCGGGCCTGGCGGGGGCCACGTTCGATCAGTTCCCTTACCGAAGAGTCCCCCGGCCCATCCATCCGGTGGATCCGGAGGTGGACTATCCGGGGTGAGGAGAGGTGCGGGGAGTAACCGCGGGTAACCGATTCCCTCGCTGAGCGGGGTGACGGGTGAGAATGCGGCCGGATACCCAACCCGGCTGCCGCCTGGAGACAACGGGAAGCTCCTCCCCGGGGTGCAGACCCCGTCGGGTTTAGCGACATCTCATCATCAAGTGCATGCTCCGGACTCCTGTCTCAAAGGGGACCTTACGGGTGGATTGAACCCGGAACTGCAGCTCTTCGTAGAAGCCTCGGAGCCCTGCATCCCCGCTGTCCGCATGTAGGTAGATGATCGGGTGATCCCGACCAAGCGCCTTCACCAGGCGGGTTCCG
>PWUB01000137.1 GCA_003563755.1 Clostridia bacterium | reverse complement strand
TTCTCCTACGGTTTCCTGGGAGTGATGAACGTGAAGAACGGGGCCTTCCGGGGAGCGGGACGAACGGTCACCGCCATGGTCTTCGCCATGATCTCGCTCCTTGCTCTACGGGTGCCCCTGGGCTACGTGCTGTCAAACCTGACCGATCTCGGGGTCGACGGACTGTGGTGGGCCGTCGCCGCCGCGAACGTGATCGGGGGCAGCCTGGCCCTCTGGTGGTTCACCCGCGGTCGGTGGAAGAGGCGTCTCGTGCAGCAGGAGGAAGGCTCCCACGGCGGGGCCACCCCTGGTGGCAGGGCCGGCTCGCATAATTGCGAAGGGGACGTTGCGACCTCCCACGATGTGCAGGAGTAGTTGGGGGTGCGAGCGCCCAGCACCAACGGTCTCCCCGCAGCATTCATCAAGGCCTCCTGGGGACACCCTCGACGGCTCCGGTGGGGACACGTTCCGAAAAGCCGTACAGGGTGAGGTCATCGGTAGGCCGCACGCCTTGAAAAGCTTCTTGAGGCTGAAGCCGGGAAACAGAGGAATCGCCGTGACGGTATAGAAGCACAGACTCCAGGGACATGCGGGAGGGAGAGCTGCCATGATCATCGACTGCCACGTCCACTACATCACCGGCGACTACGTCGAGCACCTCGATCATTACGTGTCTTGTTCTGAAAGCTCCACCTACATCAGGGAGGTCATCCTGCCCAGAATCGAGGGTATCGATGGAAACCGTGGGCTGTTCGAGCACTATCTTCGCGAAGCCCGGCGTCTCGGGGTGAACCGATCGATCATATTCGGCCTGGCGGACACAGCGGCTGGATGCCGTGACATAAACGATGAGGTGGCGGCTGTCGTGGCTGAGTCCCCGGAGCAGCTCCTCGGCTTCGGCTCCGTTCCCCTCTCGACGGCGGAGGAGGTGGGGCCGGAGATGCACCGCATCAGGTACGAGCTGGGCTTTGGAGGTGTCAAGATCTACCCCAGCATGTCCCGAATGCGGCTCAACTCGGAGCCCGTGCTCGAGGTGCTGACACAGGCGGCTGAACTGGACCTGGTGGTGCTGACTGACTGCTCCTTCGTCTGTTGGGACTCGCCGCACTTCTTCGGCGAGGGCAACAAGTTCTACCACCTCCTCGAAGCCCTGGGACAGCTGCAGAGGCGCCCCCGGGTGCTGGCAGCCCACCTCGGAGGGGGGCTGGCATTCTGCCGGGACCTGTATGAGTGGTCTCACGGAGGTAACCTTTTTGATACCATCTGGTTCGACATATCACCCTTCTTCCCGGTTTCCATGATCAGGGCCGCCCTGGAGGTGGTGTCTGCCGACCGACTCCTGTTCGGCTCGGACTTCCCTTTTTCCACGGGCGAGGAGAACGTGAAGGCCCTGTCGCAGGCGGCGATAGCCTCGGAGGACCGCGAGATGATACTCGCCGGGAGTGCCCAGCGACTGTTGGGACTCTAGTGAGCACCCCGTGCCCGGGGCGAGGGGCTGCTGAGGCCAAGACATGGGGCCGGTCGATGCACCAAGGAGGAGGATGGAAACGTGGATACGACCGTTGACGCTCTGAAGCGAATAGACCAGGATTTTTCCGGAGACCTCGGCATCTACGCCAAACGTCTCGATAGTGGTGAGACCATCGCGTACAGAGCGGACGAGCCGAACCAGACAGCCAGCACCATAAAGACCGTCATCCTGGCAGAAGTCTTCCGGCAGGCGGATGAAGGCCGGATCTCCCTCGATGACGATAACCACCTCGTAGAGGAAAACACCGAGCGCACCTATGGATCCGGCGTACTGCGGGAGCTCACTGTCGGTCTCACCCTGAGCGTTCGTGACATGTGCGTGCTGATGATGATAGTGAGTGACAACGTGGCGACAAACCAGATGATAGACCTCGTCGACCTCGACAACATCAACAGCATGGCCCACAGCCTCGAGATGACGCAGACACGTATCAACCGAAAGATCGTGCACGTGGGCGATGGATCCGATGTCCCGTTCGGGATGACCACCGCCGGGGATTTTGGAGTCCTTTTCGAACTGCTGTACAGGGGTGAGGTAGTCAGCCCCCATGCGAGCAAAGCAATGCTGGCCATCATGATGCAAAACCACTACAAAACAGACATCACCCGCTACTTCCCGGGGGAACTGCTCCGAGCAAAGCAGCCGGACGCTGATCCCTGTATACGTGTGGCAAGCAAGAGCGGGACCACCAGGGGAGTTAAGTGCAATGCGGGGATCGTCTACACGCCGTCCTGTGACTACGTAATATCTCTCTTCAGTCGCAACGGCAGGGACCGAACTCCCGGAGTCGACAACGAGAACCAGGTCGTGCTGCCGAAAGCGTCGCGCGTCATATACGATGCATTTTGCGGTGACACCTGTCGGGATCAGGGGCTCTTGCGAACCGTCTGACTTGACCGGACCTCGTAACCGCTGTTAGGGTGTCGGGTTGAAAACCGCCCGGCGGAGCAACTGGTGTGCTTTCTCCTCAACGGTCATCCGGGTATCATGAGTGAGTGAGCCTGATGCCCCACGACATCAACGGTGCTTCACGCGCGCTGGTACATCAACATGATGGACTGCCCGGAAGCACCTGGACCGGGAAGGAGCCGAGCGGACGATGAGTAACCGGGAGAGTTTCAGCGCCGGGGTGAAAGACGTATCACCCCTGATCCCAGGCATCATCCCCTTCGCCATGATATCCGGGATCACCGCGGTGAGCGTGGGCATTCCCCACGGCATGGCCCTGGCGATATCGGTGCTCGTGTTCGCCGGTGCGTCCCAGCTGGCCATGTCGCAGCTCATCGGGGCCGGTGCCGCCTCCTTCGTCATCATCTACACCGCCATCATCATCAACCTGCGGTTCGTCGTATACAGTGCGTCCATCGCTCCCTACCTCAAGTCACCTAGGTCTCCGCTGCGCCTTTTGCACGCCTATCTTCTCACGGATCACGGCTACGCCATCTCCGCTGTCCGCCTGCGCGAGGACAACAGCGTACACCCCCACTGGTACTACCTGGGGGCATCTGTTCCCCTCTGGCTCACCTGGCAGGTATTCAGCGCCGCCGGCATATACCTCGGATCCGGGGTTCCAGAGAGCTGGGGCCTGGACTTTGCCATCCCGCTGTCCTTCATGGCGATCCTGGTCAACGCCTGCAGGGACGGCAACTCCCTGGCAGCAGGCATCGCCGGGGGAACGGTGGCAGTCATCGCACATCCGCTGCCCCTGAACCTGGGCCTGATCATGGGCGTTGTGGCGGGCATCCTCGTCGGCCTGAGTATCGAATTGCTCATCCGGGATCGACAGCACTACCGGGGAGGGGGCTGACAGTGCAACCTTCGACGCTTCTCATCGTAACCCTGGCCGTCGCCACCGGAACCTTCGCCCTGAGACTGTCCTTCATCCAGTTGTTCGGACGGGTGAAGGTCCCTCCCCTCCTGCGGAGAGCCCTGGAATTCGTGCCGACAGCTGCCCTGTCCGCCCTGGTCCTTCCCGCTCTCCTTTTTCGCGGTGATGCCCTGGATGTATCGGCAGGAAACGAGCGCCTCCTGGCCGGGGTGATTGCAGCCGTGGTTGCCTGGCGCACGGGCAGCTTCCTCTACACCGTGGTGGTGGGGATGGCCGCAATGTGGATGCTTGCCAGCATACTGTGAGTGGTGCTGAGACGTCTCCCTGCCGTATTGGGTGCTCCTGATCACCCTGGTCCATCACCCGCTGAATAGCCCGGATATATGAACCGGCCGTGTCCGGGAGACACGGTGATCTCTCCCCCGTCCCCAGAGTCAAGGTAGACCGTCCGACCCCGCACCAGGGTCCGCCTCACCCTGCCCTGCACCGTCATGCCCTCAAAGGGCGTCCAGGGCTGCTTGTAAAAGAGCCCGTCGGTGTCAACCCTCCAGGATACATCGGGGTCGAAGATGAACATGTCGGCATCGGTACCGACCCTGAGAGTTCCCTTTGCCGGATAGAGCCCGAATAATCTCGCCGGCCCTTCGGCCACCACCTGGGCGAGCCGGGTCCAGCTGAGCCCCCGCCTGCGTCCCTCACTCAGTACCATGGGCACCATGCTCTGGATGGAGGTCACCCCGGCGGGAGCGGACCATATGCTGCTGAGGCCGGCATCCTTGTCGGCGAAGGTGTACGGTGCGTGGTCCGACGCCACGATGTCGATCCCGCCCGCGGCCAGCCGGGCCCAGAGAGCCCCAACCTCTTTCTCCGTTCTCAGGGGAGGGTTGCACTTGGCGTAGGGACCCCGGTCCCGGAGGGTCTCGGTGGTGAGAGCGAGGTAGTGGGGAGTGGTCTCCACCGTCACTGGCAGGCCGGCGGCGCGAGCGCGGCTCACAATGTCCACCCCTGCAGCCGTGCTGCAGTGGGCAATATGAACGGATGCTTTCGTTTCCTCGGCCAAAGACACCGTCCTGGCCACGGCGTGCACCTCGACGAAGGGAGGCCGGCTGTCGGCGTGGGCGAGGGGATCGTCGCGGCCCTGGGATGTCAGCCGCCTGGCCAGCAGATCGATCAGGGAACCGGTCTCGGCGTGAACCACCAGCCGTGACCTGCTCCTCCTGATGGCGAGCATCCCCTCGTACAGCATGCTGTCATCGAGCATCCCGATGTCGTCCGAGTGGGAGAGGAAACACTTGAAACCCATCGGCATGAGCGAACACAGCTCCTCCACCCGCGGTATGTTGTCGGGCGTCAGGGCCAGGTAGAGGCCGTAGTCGACCACGGATTTCCCGTCGACTTCGGCCTTCTTATCAAGGAAGGAGGACTCATCTGCAACCACCGGGTTGGTCTGGGGCATCTCCAGGACGGTGGTGATTCCCCCGGCAGCGGCAGCGGAGGAGCCGGTGAGGAAATCCTCGGCCTCGGTCCGCCCGGGATCATTGAAATGAACATGAGCATCGACGGCACCGGGGAACACGAGGGCTCCACGGGCATCCACCACCTCTGCACTGGCCATGTCCGGCTCTGAGCTGATGGCCGCGATCCTGCCGCCGCGCACGTAGAGATGGGCCGACAACACTGTCGCCTCGGTCACCAGGTACCCGTTTGTCACGCAGAGATCATACATCCCTATCTCCCTTGCATACGCGGCATCGGTCCCGGGGTTCGTCCCCCGTCCACCTCATCCCTCGGCACGAACGTGGCTGGCCTGTGCGTCACTGTCGCGCAGGATCTTTCTGACCAGCTGCACCACGAGCTCCACGGCCCGACCGTCTATGTAGTGAACACTGCCCCTCATGTGCCTGGGTATGCTGAACCTCCGGGAATCCGAACTCCCATCGGTGACCACCAACGGCACCTCATCGTACAGCGGTCCATCGAGAAGAACCTCTCCATCCTCATCCACGATGACGGGATCCTGGTCAGGATCATTTACCTCGTCGATGTACTCGGAGAACACCGACCACGTCTCGTCGCCGACGAGGCGTCGATCAACTACCCGCACGCATCCCGAGAAGACCACTATGTCCGGAGTATCCGGGCGTATCAACCTGACCTCCGCATCTTCATCGGTGGCCATGGCGTCCAGCGCCTTCTTCAAATCCTCGTCATCCGATGCCAGGACCACCTGTTTCTCTTTTTGAGGGTAATCAAAGGGCGAAATCAAGAACCACACCTCCCCTCCGCGGCGGACTGCTGCCCGCAGGCATCCGGGCCCACCCTTTGGGCTCCGAATAACTATGACCGCCTTCTACAACGTCTTCTGTCCACCGGGCCTGTCCACCTGCCAGGCTTCAAGAAGTAGGACGGCGGGGAGGTCATACCACCCTGCACCGCTGAT
>PWUB01000310.1 GCA_003563755.1 Clostridia bacterium | reverse complement strand
GGTTACCGACACCTACATCAGGACCTTCGACGGTGTGAGCACAACCACCCTGATCCTTTCGTCCAGCGTATTCGCCTTCGATGGAGTGGAGTACGTGGAGGTGGTGGACCTTCTGGGTCAGGCCGTCCACGTGTACACCGACAGCGAGGGCATGGTCGGCTTCGTCGTAACACCGTGACGGGGTGCCATGACCGTCTGCGGGCCCATCGGCGTTGAAGTCGTGGGCGGCGGCCATCCCGCCGCCCACGCCCTCGAACAGCTCAGTCTATCCAGCCCATTTCCTCTGCGAATTCGCGGGCCACGTCGGTGTATTCTCGCTCGTGGACATCCACCTCGGCGTTGAGTGCGCCCATCGTCTCCTCGTCAAAGGCACCCCACATGACCGAGAGGATCTCCTCGATGTCCGGATACTGCTCCAGTATCTCGTTTCTCATGACCATTGCCCCATCGTACGGCGGGAAGAAGAGGAGGTCGTCCTCGAGTATCGCCAGGTCCATGGCCACGACGCGCCCGTCCGTGGTGTACGCCACCGCCACATCGACATCGCCCTGGGCGACGGCACGGTACATGAGGCCGTAGTCCATGCCCACAACCTCACCGAACTCCATGTCGTAGTGATCCAGCATGTCGTTGTAGCCGTCGCCGATCCGCTCCTGGAAGGTCGGGTCGGTTGCGATCACCAGGTCGGGTGCCAGGTCCCGAAGATCGGACGTGGTTTCGAGTCCGTGCTCCTCTGCGAAGTCGCTGCGGACGGCGAGGGCGTAGGTGTTATTGAAGCCCAGGGGAGGCGACCAGGTCTGGTCGAACTGCTCCTGGAACTCGTCGTACACGTAGTCGTAGACCTTCTCGGGGTCACGCCACTCCTCGGTGACTTCCATCTCGAGGACGCCCGTGAACTGGGTTCCCGTCCAGCTCGGGTAGATGTCGAGCTCGCCTCCCAACGTGGCCGAGTGCATCAGGGTGGCTCCCTGGAACCCGATCATGTGTTCCACTTCAAAGCCGGCATCTTCGAGCAGGACTTTCGCTATTTCTCCCAGGATCCACGGCTCCGAGAACGTGCTCGAACCGATGACGAGCTCACCGCGGGGCGCATCGGGGTCGTCGTCGACAGGTTCGCCGCATCCGGCGGTCGCACCTGCTACCAGCATAATGGCCAGGACGATGGCGGTCAGAGTCAGCTTCCTGCGGTCGCTGCGGAACATCTCTGTATATGCCTCCTTAGGGGATTCTCACGGGTGCCCTGTGTAGTCGACGGGGTACCCGGGGGCACCGCGGCTCTTATCGTTTCTCTCGTTCCGGGATCCCCGTATGGTTGTCGATTTCGATACAGGCGGCCCGGCCTATCCGGGTGCACGCCCTTTGCTTACGACGAAAACATCGCAGTTTGAGGCTGCCCTTAGATTCAAATCTTCAGACCGGTCGGCGTCACCCATTCCTCGACGCGACCCAACACAAAATCCGCCACCAGGGCCAGCATGGCGCTGGGGATGGCACCCAGGAGGATCAGGTCGTCCCTGATCAGACCGAGGCCGATCATGATGAACTGACCGAGGCCCCCGCCGCCCACGTAGGCTGCCAGCACCGCCGTCCCTATGATGATCACCGTCGACGTACGGAGTCCCGCCATTATGACTGGCATCGCCAGCGGCAGTTCGACCTTGCGAAGCATCTGAAGGTCAGTCATGCCCATGCCGCGGGCCGCACGCTTGAGTGATTCATCGACGCCCGATATGCCCGCGTACGTGTTCCTCAAGATGGGGAGTATCGCGTACAGAAACAGGGCCACGTATGCAGGTCTGCGCCCGATTCCGAGACCCAGCGGGATCATGATGGCGATCAGGGCCAGGCTCGGTACCGTCTGCAGGATGTTGGCAGCACCGATGGCCAGCACCTCTACGTACCGGTTCCGAGTGGCCAGGATCCCCAGGGGGATTGACACCAGGACCGCACATCCCACGGGTATGGCCACCAGCATCATGTGTTCCTGCAGGGCCGTTGAGAGAGAGTCCCTCTGCTCGACGACCAGCTTGAAAAACCCCATCATGGTACCGATGAGGCCGGCGCTGAGTCCGGTGTGTGCCGTTAACATGGTCATGATTCCGTCTCACTCTCCTTGCCGTCACATGCATCCACGGGCCACAGCTCGTCGGTGAGAATCCGTGGAAGGCTGCCGCGGGTCAGGGTTCCCACGAGGCGGCCGTCTGCACCTACCACAGCGACTACACCATCTTTGGTGTCTGCGAGCTGGTGCACGGCCTCCATGAGGGTGGTGTCGGGCCTTATAGCCCCCGAAGAGTACCGCACATCGGCGATCTTGGAGGGGCCACCGCCCTCACTCCTGGCCCGCTGCAGTCGGTCAGCGGAGGCTATCCCGATGAAGTTTTCCTGCCCATCAACTATGGCCAAAAAGTCACCGCCGGCTTCTCTCATCGCTTCGAGGCCGTCCTGTAGGCCTGTTGTGTGCCTGGCAGTAGGTATCCTGTCGAGCATCACGTCGTCCACGGTGACGTCGAGGGGACTCTGGATCATCCTCTCGGTGCCGATGAACTCGGACACAAAACCGTCGGCGGGGTCTTTTTGTATTTTTTCGGGTGCGTCTATCTGCACCAGGATGCCTTCGCGCATCAGGGCCACCCGATCGGCGATCTTCAGGGCCTCATCCATATCGTGGGTAACGAAGAGCACCGTCTTACGGACCCTGTGCTGCAGTCCGGTCAGCTCCTCCTGGAGCTGGTCCCGCGTCAGGGGGTCGAGTGCGCCGAAGGGTTCATCCATCAGGAGGATGTCGGGATCGACGGCGAGGGCGCGCAGCACGCCGATGCGCTGCTGCTGACCACCGCTCAGCTCCCTGGGGTAACGGTCGAGGTAGATGTCAGGATCCATGCCCACCAGCTCCATGAGCTCGTGGGCTCTCTCCTGCTTCCGTTGGCGGTTCCAACCCTGCAGCTCTGGAACGATGGTTATGTTCCCCGCCACGGTCATGTGGGGGAAGAGCCCTATCTCCTGGATCACATAACCCATGCTGCGGCGCAGCTGGACCGCGTCGAAGTCGGCCGTGTCCCTGCCGCTTACGAGTATGCGACCCCCGGTCGGCTCAACGAGTCGGTTTACCATCTGCAGCGTCGTCGTCTTACCGCAGCCGCTGGGTCCGATCAGGACCACCAGCTCGCCTTCGTCGACCTGCATTGACAGCTCAGAAACAGCTACATGCTCGCCCTCGTAGACCTTGGAGACGTTTTCAAAGGTGATCACCTTCAGCACACGCTCCTTGTCTTTGGTATATATACAGTAAGAAAGGCTCATCAACTGACCGGAGCCCTGCGTCATGCCGTGTCTGGATGGCAGAGTTACACTCCTATCACGCTAGTATATGTATATCACATTGTGATATCTTTGCAAGGGGTTCCGGGGGATTGGCCGCGGGTCATCTCTCCGTCACGGCACGGGCAAAACTCCCTTCGCTGTCAGATACGGCGGCCCCGGCTACTGGTAGGTGCGGGGGCTTGTTGTCTCGATGTCGAGCCTGTCAAGACGCCCCCGGGCGACCCGAAGGAGATCCTGGGTGTCCACCCCGCTGAGATGCAGAGAGATCAGGATAACATCACCCTCGCGTGCAGGCTCTGGTAGGTAACGGCGGGGCACATCGAGGATAACCTCATCATCTCCGACCAGGACGACGCCGACGGTGCCCTCGAACCGGTCCAGAACACCCCGGTGGGTGGTCACGTGGTGTGCAGGACACGCCTGTGCTGCCAGGACAACCGCCAAGAGGATGAACGCTCCGACGGTTGAAGCCAGTCCCACTGCTTCCCTCGGCAAGTGGATACCTCCCATCGCTGCCTGCTGGGCGTGGCACTAGTCTGTATTCGCGCTCTACCCAGTAATTTCCTGTTATCCCTCGCCGAGTCTGACGGATGCTGTTTTTGATCGGCAGCGTTCGGAGGTAGAATCGGTAAATGGCGATCATTGGCTTCGATGTGGCGAATTTCGAGTTTTGGCGGGATGCCCTTGACAATATTTATTTATATGTAATTATACTTCACTATGAGTTTGGGATTCTTAATGCGAGGGGGCATCGTTGTGAGGGGGGCAACGGATGATGGTCACCTGGCGCTCAGGGTAAAAGACCTCAAGAAGACCTTCAGGCGCCGGGGACAGGATGACGTAGAAGCTGTGCGGGGCATCAGTTTTGATGTTCCCGTGGGATCGGTGTTGGGTCTCCTGGGTCCCAACGGTGCTGGAAAGTCGACCACCATCAAGTGCATACTGGGCCTGGTTGCCCGTGACGAGGGGCACGTTGAGGTGTACGGGTGGAATGCGGACCACCACCGCCGCCGGGCCATGAAACTGATGGCCGCCGTCCTCGAAGGCAGCCGCAACGTATACTGGCGCCTGACTCCCCGGGAGAACATGGACTATTTTGCGAGCATTCACGGATGCGACCCCCGCGAGGACAGTGCGTACCACGAGCACCTGCTGGAGAGACTCGGCCTGGCGGGTCGGGCGGACCGGCCCGTCATGGAGCTCTCCCAGGGTATGAAGCAGAAGGTGGCCATAGCGTGCACCCTGGCCCGTCGTGCTCCCCTGATATTCCTGGATGAACCCACCCTGGGCCTTGATGTCGAGACCTCCCACGAGATGAGGGCCATGCTGCGGGACCTGGTGGAGGAAGAGGACAAGACGGTGCTGATCTCCAGCCATGACATGAAGGTGGTCGAGGACGTATGCGAGCGCGTCATCATCATCAAGGAGGGTGCGGTGGTGGTAGATGACGCCACGCAGAACCTCCTTTCTCTCTTCAGGACGCGTGCTTACCGCGTAGAACTGGCGGGCGATCTGGACGCGGGAGATCTGGGCCGGTTAGAGACCAGGTTCTCCCGGGTGAAGCTGCACAGGAAGGCTCACATGAGCGACCTGGAGGTGGAGGTGGCCGAACCCGGCGACCTGTACGAGCTGGTTGACACCCTGCGGGCCGCAGGTGCGGTCATCGAGGGCATCTACCGCGATCAGCCCGACCTTGAACGGGCCTTCTTGAGCATCATCCAAAGCGATGGCACTGACATGAGTGAGGGTGGTGTGCGATGAGCTGGATTCTCTTCCGCGGTACGATGAAAAAGACCCTGATCACCATGCGCCGGTACTTTTTTAACACCGTCTCCGGGCTGGTCACCATGTACATCGTGTTCTGCCTGCTGTTCTTCGGGGCCCAGTCCCTCGGGGGCGCCGTGGACCTGGGAAGCACTCTCGAGGGACTCGTGGTGGGGTACTTCGTGTGGATGGTGGCCATAATGGCCTACTCCGATTTGTCCTGGCACCTCCTGAACGAGGCGCAGGTGGGGACCCTTGAGCAAATGTACCTGACTCCGTCGGGTTTCCACTGGGTCAACGCCGCCTTCCTACTGTCCAACCTCCTCATCCAGCTGGTTCTTCTGAGTATCATCCTGGCCCTGATGATGGTCACCAGCGGCCAGCGGCTGGTCATCGACGTCTTCAGCATGCTGCCCCTGCTCCTTCTGACCATGGCCAGCGTCTACGGAGTGGGCTTCATCATGGGAGGGCTGGCCCTCATATACAAGCGGATCCAGGCGGCTTTTCAGATTATGCAGTTTGTTTTCGTGATCTTTCTGACCATCCCCCTCGGCAGGTATCCCCTGGCACGTTTTCTTCCCGTGGCCATGGGCAACAGCATGCTCAGGCAGGTGATGGTGGAGGGGACCCCCCTCATCCGGCTGGGTGCCGGAGACATGGGCATACTGGTGCTCACGGCCGTGGTCTACCTCGCCGTCGG
>PWUB01000032.1 GCA_003563755.1 Clostridia bacterium | reverse complement strand
TCACGGAAAGGGAGGACATAGCATGAGCGGTAGGGACGCGTTGAAGTACGCTGCGCTGTTGCGGAGGATATCCGATAGGGCGGAGGCAACCCTGGAGTCAGGTGCATCCAGGGAGCGGGGAGAGATCCTCGTGACACTCTACAACGACTACCTGGATAAGCTGCGCACGATACTGGGAGAGGAGCTGGAGATATTCCCTAATGTGGGTGCAGACGATGAGCAGGATCCGGAGAGACTCCTGACCGAGGTCATGGTCCGTTCTGAACAGCTGGCCTGCTGGATCGCGGCCGATGCTAAGATGACCCATCGGGAGAAACGGCTCGGCTTCGAGATGCCGGCCATGCCCACCATCGTGAGGCGGGAGAGGCTGGATGAGTTCACCCGGGAAATGCAGGAGTGGGGTAGGGCGGTGGCAGAACTCTCCATGCAGATACCCGAGAAGCTGTCTGGGTACCTTGAGGGGCTCGAGCACCGTCGTTTTCGGCACCGGCACGGCGGTGTGCGGGACGATGCAGACTGGCACACCGAGATCCTCACACGTCTTAAGGAAGGCGACCTATCGGTGGACGAGGCTCTCCGGCTGCTCGGTCATGAGGACGCTGAAGGCGGCGAGGCAGGGAAGCGTTCTCCCGGGGACTGCTGCGAGGAGAACTGACCCCGGGGTTTCTCCGTTTACCCGGACGCTCCAGCGCGCCCCGGTATGAACCCGGCCCCTTGTGAGCAGGCCGCACAGGGGCCGGTCATACCTGCTATGGCGCAGTCCTCTCGAAGCTCACCCTTGATACCGCGCGGTAGTACGTGCGATGTGATTCGTCGAACATGCGGATCGTCATCAGCATGACGTCTTCGCCGGGGATCGGGACCGCTGCGTATACGGCGAGCATGTCGGGTCCAGCCCACAGATCCGTCCGACCCGTGAAGACGCACACGGAGGCTAAAACCGAGTACCCCCAGTTCTTGAAGTTGAGCGGTAAGACAATTTGGTCTTCGGCGAGCCACCCGGGACGCGACCAGAACGCGGTGGTGTGGGGTGCCAGGTCCCACCACTCAATATCACCCTCCTGTACGTGCACCACGCCCAGCCGGTGCCTCTCGGCATCTACCAGGGCGATCATATCTCCGTGAGGCGACCAGATGGGCCACATGAGGTCGCCGGGGGCATCCTTGAGCGGGGTGGCCTCTTCCGTATCCAGGTCCAAGAGGTACAGCACCTTGTTACCCTCCCGTCCTGACACGAAGGCCACCACCGACCCGCAGGGTGACACATCCCCGCTCGAGACAGGGTCCACCGAATCTGTGATCTGGATGAGAGAGGTTTCATCACCGACCCTGACTGAGTAGAGATTCACGGTTCCGTCGGGGGCGGTTCCTCGAAAGAGAATACTCTCCCCGTCGGAAAACCAGCTGGGACAGCCCAGGTCGGTGAGGGAGTCTTCGGGGTCGAATGTCCACGTGAACTCCTGTTCGTGCAGATCGAGAATGCGGATCAGGCTGTTCTGGACCGTAGGCAGGGCGAGATACTGCTGTCCGGGACAGATGGCGATGGCGATGGTGCTGTCACGGGGACCGGTGAGCACCTCGGCTACGGTGGCGTGGTATCCTACCGCTCCCGATGGCGCCGGAAGGCGGGGAAAGTCCTCGGGGTCCAGCCGGGCCATCTCCTCCAGCAGCCCTGGTGCGAACTCCCGGAAGGTGGGGTACTCTTCGCGGTTGGGGAGGTAGTTCTGCCTCACGTACTCGGCTATGTAGCCGGTGAAGTGAAAACCCGACATCTCGTTTCTCGCTATATGCTGATGGTACGCTTCTTCACCGAAAATGTCGCGTACCGCCAGGGATTCGATGCCTCTCAGCACCTGCTCATTGAGGTAGGTGGCGAGGCTGCCGTACGCCTGGGCCTGCATCTCGGCCGCCACCGGTTCGTACAGCGCCTCCAGGCCATCAACATCCCCGCTGAACTCCTCGACGGTCGGATTGACATAGGAATGGCCCCATTCGTGGATGGTCAGCCTCTTCAGGCTCTCACCACCGGGAAGGATCGGCTCGTCCCCGTCGCCGGCCCCCGCGCGGAGGGTCTGGGCCACGATGAGCTCTCCCTCCTCGGTGGTGATGTTCGCTCCGTATCCTCCCCCGGGGAACATCGCCGGTGCCAGTACGGTATAGTAGCTGTTACCCGAGTACCCAAAGAACTCCACGAGCCAGTCGATTACGGTGCCGGGCTGCAGGTCTTCGCATACCTCCGCGATCCAGCGTTCGTACTCCGGCCTCCACTCATCGAAAAACTCCCCAAAGTTTGACTCCACGGCCAGTTCTCCCAGGGCATGTCTGAATTGATCGAGGTTCAGGCGGGCATCGAACCGCGTGGAGCCGGCCCTGCCCAGCAGGTAGCTGCCGTAGTCGTGTTCGAGGGGCAGCTGGGGTAGGGGTCCCAGCCTGAGCATCAGGTGAGGCGGCGCGTCGTAGGTAAAGCCGCGGTCGGTGAGACGCTGGGCCAACTGTACAGCCCGGTGATCCGAGTGAGGTTCCAAAAACTCGTGTAGTGCCTGGTAGTATTCGCTGCCCTCACCCTCGGGCCCTCGTTGCTGGATCCAGGTGGTGTGACTCAACACTCCGGCCAAAAGCTCCATTCGCGGAAGTATCATGACCTTCACTCCCTCTCCTGCCTCCCTGACCACCGGCTCTAGCGGATCCCCCTCGACCTCGCGATAGAGACACGAGGAAGCGGTGACCGCCAGACACAGGATCATCGCCAGCAGTATGACACGGGCTGAGATCAGGACTCGACGGTGCATCATGGACACACCTCCGCGCTGAACATCGAGTTGACCGGGAGCTGTTCGATGGGAGCAGCTCATCCCGCTTACCGTCGGCAGGATGACACCGCGCCTGCAGACCCAGGCCTGAGGACGGGATATGGATGCCCTCCTCGGATTGAGGGGCGACTCCGCACCGCGTTTGCTCCTGCACCGCGGGCCGTACATCTCCTCATCCTCCATGCAGCTCCATTGGCTCATATGTGGCAGGTTATCACATCCCCTTGGTTTCGGTCCAGAGACTATGCTGATTGTGAAGGGCCTGAGAGCATGGGGGCGAAGGGAAGGTTGCTCGCCCGGATTCTCGGGCAGCATCTGGCTGCCCTGGTGCTGCAGCATGGATCCGAATGACACGGTGACGACCGGCAGTACCTCGCGAGGCGGTGCTGGATCCTATGGATTGTCATTGATAACTTAAGGGGTGCAATGCTGGATTGTCGGTCTATGGATCACATCCATTCCCGGTTGCTCCCCGGGAGACGAGTTACGGGAAAGGGCGATTGCATATGAGCGGTGACGGGCGTGGAGAACGCCAGCTTTCAGGTGAGGACCGTGTTTCACGACATATGGCCCGCCTGTATCACTACATAGCGAAAACCCTCAAGGAGGAGATCGGGCGCTCCGAGACGGAGCGAATCCTGGAGAAGGCCATATGGAGGTACGGTGAACACTGTGGGCGACAGGCCAGGGAGGAAGCAATGGCCAGTGGAGAGGATCCTGACGGTGATGTTTCATGCGAGCTGATCGATCTCTGTGCCGTCGGCCCACAGTTGAGGGGTGCCGACGGCGATGTGGTCGTCACCTCGTGCCTGCTGGCGGATGAGTGGTGGCGTCTCGGGGATATGGATCTCACCCGCCTCTACTGTTCGGCTCACCAGGCGAAGTACCGGGCCTACAATCCGAAGATCCTGTGTGAGTGTCTTCAGAATCAGCTCGATGGTGACGAGGAGTGTGTTCTGCGTCTGCAGGTGCTGCAGGATGCGACGGAGCAGCCGCCCCCTCCAGGAGGCATGTGAGGCGGATGGGCCCGGGCTCTGCAGTTTCCCTCGGCCGGCCCTTTGGGTATAGTTGTTAGAGCATGAGCGGCGGCTCCGCAGAGGAGGAGCGGGAAGTGTCAGAGAAGATTGAGCTCCGCGGCATCGAGAGCGAGAGAGAGGAACAGGCGTGGGATTTCGCCTCCCGCTACGCTTTCTCTCCGGACAAGAGCGAGGAAGACTGGCGGACACTGGTTGATGCTCTGCCGCCGAGGACCTTCATGGAGAAGAGGGGATTTTTCAGCGGTGATCGCCTCGTATCGGCGTGCGGTCTGATGCCGATGGACCTACGCAGCAGGGGGAAGCTGCTCCCGTCCGGTCTCGTCACGGAGGTGGCTACACCTCCCGAACACCGGCGCAAGGGATACTGCCGGGGCATGATGGGTGCTCTTCTTAATGAGATGAAGGAGCGGGGACTGTTTACCTCGGCCCTGTGGCCCTTCTCACCGGCCTTCTACGAGGCCCTGGGCTGGGCTACGTGTGCCGAGACGTCCGGGTTCACCTTCGGGGTGCAAGACATGAGGAGGCTGGCGGAGGGGTTCGGGCGGCAATCCTGCAGTCGAGGGGAGTTCGTCAGGGCTTCTGAAGAAGACGTAGAGACGCTCAACAGGGTGTACTCGACCTGGGCCGAGCAGTATGATCTCACCGTCGACAGGGATCCCGACTGGTGGAGGAGCACCATCTTCGCCCAGTGGGGCCGCCCTGTTCACTTTTACCTGTACCGAGATCCGTCGGGAAATCCTGCCGGCTACGTCGGTTACACTATCAAGGACAGGGGAAACTGGGAATTCACGCTCACGGTGATAGACATGGCCTATCGTGACCTGGATGCCTACAGGGCACTGCTTCATTTCCTTTTCATACATGATTCCCAGGTCACAGATTACCGGGTCCATGTTCCGGCGGGCGATCCCCTCTTCGACCTGCACGTTACCGGCAGTGTCAGACGGTACCGGGGCATCATGTTCAGGATCGTGGAGGTGGAACGTGCCCTGGAGGCACTGCAGCTGACCGGCCTGCCGCCGGGTTCCCTCGTCATGCAGTTGGAGGATCCGATGCTCGAGTGCAACGACGGACTCTTCCGCCTGACGACCGGCACAGCTGAGCCGTCGGCCGAGCGGGTGGCGGCGGGCGAGCCGGATGTCAGTATGTCGGTGAACGCCCTGGCCCAGCTGTACACTGGTTACCGCAGCGCGGAACAGCTGGTGCACTCGGGATCACTCAGGTCGGACTCCGCTGATGCCGTGCGGCTCCTGTCACTATTGTTTCCGAGGCGTGAGACCGCTCTGTTGGAGGACTTCTGATCGAGTGCTCAGTACCTGAAATGAGGGTGCATTTAGTGGTATCCTGAGGAAGATCCGGAACAGATGGCGACGCAGGTCAGTTCGTTGTTAACGAGTCAGGAGGGTTGTGTCAATGGAATTTGCAGACCTCGCTCCCGTGGCAATAGGTTTCCTGGGGCTTCTATTCGCCTTTGGAGTGGCCAGGTCCGTGGCGAGTGCCTCCCCGGGAACCCGTGAGATGAAGGAGATAGCTTCGGCCATTCACGAAGGAGCCATGATCTTTCTGCACCGGGAGTACCGAACTCTGGTGGTATTCGTGGTCATCGTTGCCGGCCTTCTCGCCTGGCAGATAGGCGTTGAGACGGCCCTGGCCTTCGTGGTCGGCGCCTCCTTCTCCGCCCTGGCGGGATACCTGGGTATGAGGGCGGCAACGACGGCGAACGTCAGGACTTCGCAGGCTGCCTCCTCCTCCCAGTCGGAGGCACTCAGAATCGCGTTTTCCGGAGGGGCCGTCATGGGTGTATCCGTGGCCTCCCTGGGTCTTATCGGAGTAGGGCTTCTCTACATAATCTTCGGCCGGCCCGAAGTCGTCAACGGTTTCGCCCTGGGTGCCAGCTCCATAGCGCTGTTTGCTCGCGTCGGCGGCGGCATATACACCAAGG
>PWUB01000299.1 GCA_003563755.1 Clostridia bacterium | reverse complement strand
TCCAGGACATCACCCGCTTGATTGAGTAGGCGTGGCCTGTGGGTTTGTTGACCGAGGGGTATCCCAGGCGCGGAGGCGGTCGTCACCGTGATTTCTCCCAGGGTAGGTGATGCAGGATGTCCTCAGAGTCGATGCCCCCGCTGACGAGACGCAGGACGCGGATGGTGTCAGCGGGTGGGGTGAACATCGGTGCAGATGCCCCGATCTCCGTGCAATCCATGACCAACACGGATACTGAGAGCGTGGCCGACACCCTCGGCCAGGTCAGGGCCCTCAGCGAGGCCGGGGCAGATCTGGTCAGGGTGGCAGTGGTTGACCGTGCGGCGGCCGCTGCCCTGGGTGAGATCTGCGCGTCCAGCCCCGTGCCGATCGTTGCTGACATCCATTTCGACCACCGGCTGGCCCTTGATGCCATCAGAGCTGGAGCGGCCAAAGTCAGGATCAACCCCGGAAACCTCAAAGGAGAGTCCCAGGTAGCCGAGGTGGTGGCCGCAGCGCAGCGGGCGGGGGTACCGATACGGGTCGGAGTCAACGCCGGTTCGCTACCCGATGACATCGTGCGGACCCACGGCGTCTCACCGAAGGCCATGGTGGAGGCGGCACTGAGACACGTCCGTCTCCTGCAGAGAGCAGGCTTCGAGGATACGGTCATATCCCTCAAGGCTTCGGATGTGACCATGACGGTGCGGGCGAATCTCATCATGGCAGACGCGGTGGACTATCCGCTGCACGTGGGGGTGACGGAGGCCGGCAGTGGGTCCGGAGGAACCGCCAAGTCTGCGGTCGGACTGGGATATCTCCTGGGCCGCGGGATAGGGGACACGGTGCGCGTGTCGTTGACGGGAGACCCGGTGAGAGAGGTGCGGGCAGCATACGACATCCTGTCCGCGTGGGGCCTTCGCCGCAAGGGTCTTGAAATAGTATCCTGCCCCACCTGCGGACGCTGCCGCGTCGACCTGGTAGGAATTGTCGAGGAAGTTGAAAAGCGCCTTGCGGGTGTTGAGGCACCGATTAAGGTGGCCATCATGGGGTGTGAGGTGAACGGCCCGGGAGAGGCGCGCGAGGCGGACGTGGGGCTGGCATGCGGACGCGGGACCGGGCTCGTGATGAAGGACGGTCGGGTGGTCGGGAAGGTTGAGGAGTCTGATATGGTGCAGACCCTCGTCACCATGGTGTTGGATTACGCCGCCGGGCGGGCGCACCGGACGTGATGGATCAGCGACGATGGCACTGAGTGGCAGGCAGAAGATTCTCCTCGCGGGCATAAACTAAGCGCGAGGAGGTAGTAGCCGTGAGAAAACTCGCCTGCCAGGCCGAGGCTGCGCTCATAGGAGCGGTGGCGGCCACGGTGCTGCTGTTGGCCCTTTCACCCTTTCAGGCCCCCGCTGTGGAGGCAGCACATCGCAGCGTTGATCTGAGCGACTTCGTGATTCTCGTCTCTCTTTTCACCGTGGTCGCCGTGGTCAGCCTCGGTCTCAACCTCCTGCTGTGCGAACTGTTCACTTCCCGGGTACCGTCGGTGGTTACCGGGATCTACGCAGCCCTTCTACCGATGTCCACCGCCTTCTGGATGAGCCTGCTCGATGGTTCCACATCCGGCGGGTTCAGGAGCAGCGCAACACCACTTCTGGCTGTGCTGGCCATTGCATCCGGGGTTGCCGGAGTCCTGGCGGCCGAGGTCGGAAGGCACAGCAGCTGAAAAAGGTATCACCCCGCGTCGGGTTGTCTTGCGGACAGCCGGCGTGTACAATTACGTGGATCTTCCGACGGCGCGGTGAGGAGAGGGTAGAGTCGTGTCCCTGACGGTCCTGGCTACCAATGACGACGGCATTGAGGCACCCGGTCTGGCCGAGAGCGTGCGGCATCTCCTGGGCATACCGGGGGTGAGCGTGTACGTTGCTGCTCCTGACCGGGAGTGGTCAGCGCGCGGGCACGCGATCACCATCACCGAACCCATATATGCTGACCAGATGCCTCCGACGGCGTTCGGTGTTCCGGCGTGGCGGGTTTCGGGCAGTCCGGCAGACTGCGTCAAGCTGGGACTAAACCACCTCGTGCCCACCGGTGTGGATCTCGTCGTCTCCGGCATCAACAACGGGCCGAACCTGGCGACAGACGTTCTCTACTCCGGGACGGTCGCAGCTGCGATCGAGGCGGTACTGGCCGGAATCCCGGCTCTCGCCGTGTCCATCACCCGCCGTTCGACACGGCGCGGTGACTACAATTGTGCAGGCAGAATCATCCGCCTGCTCGTGGACCTACTGGGGGATGCCCCGCATTCACCCTACCTTCTCAATGTCAATGTGCCACCGGTCCCTCCCGGTGAAATCCGGGGCGTGAAGATGACCGAGCTGGGGCCCAATCCCTACGATGACCTGGTCAAGACTACGCGGGATGACAATGGCCGCGAGTGTTACTGGCTGAAGGTGCGGCCCGCCGAGGAAGTGGCCCGTGCCGGCACCGACCTGGCTGCCGTCGCCCAGAGCTGGGTATCCATCACCCCCCTCGAGTTCTTCGACCTGACGTGTGAGACACGCCTGAAAAGTATCGCCCCCGTGGCCCATCAGCTGCAGCGCAGGCTGCTGAATGATGTTGACCTGTCGGCCGAGAGCTAGCCCATCTCCGTGCATGCATATTCCCTGCACAGTAGGAATAGGGCTTCAATGGGTTTATGGAGTCAGCATCGCGGAAAGGGGTGCTAACGGTGGCGCGCCACAACGTATCCTCGGCCGCCGACGGAACAAGGGCGCTCAGCGGACGGGCAGTCGTTGTCGGACTGGTGGTGACGCTGGTCACAGTGGTCATCGTATCCTTGATCATGTCACTTCTCATCTATGTCACGCAGATGTCGGAAGGTACCGTGGCGGGGGCGATCTACTACCTCGGTATGGTGTGTGTGGCCCTGGGTGCTGCGGTCAGCGGGCGCAGGGCCCGACGCCTGGGGTGGCTTCACGGTGGGCTGGTCGGTTTTCTCTATGCAGCTGGGTCACTCGGCCTGACCTTCGTGGTCGCTCCTGGACCGATGATAATGGGGGAGATCCTGGGACGTATCGGCGCCGTATCGCTCGTGGGAGTGCTCGGGGGAATCATAGGAGTGAACCTGTGAGGGATTCAGCGTCCAAACCAGTCAGGAGAGTCGGGCACACCAGGAGCTGCCGGGCAGTCATTCAGGCCGGGGTCTCGGGTGTGCAGGCATGAAACCGTGGTACCTCTAGCTGCGCCGGGCGGTAGGCTGCAGCTCCGATATGTATGGGCGGGAATCCTGGGGCCCACCGCACGGTGCAAAGATCGCCTGTCGGCGTTTTTAGGTGCCTGCGGACACACGGGACAGGCCTCGCGCTCACTCCTGATCGTTCTCCTGAGCTCTGGGAAGGGTGTCCGGATGTCGCATGCTCCTCTGTGCTGCTAGCGATGCGTCCGGGGGTAAGAGCTGTGCCGGGCTCCGGTTTTCTGGCATCCACTCAGCAAGCCCTCGGGGCCTCCAGCGGGTGTTCACAGTCGAGGACACCCCCGGAAAGCCTCAGGGTGTCAGAGGAGTGTATGCACCCATCCGATGGACAGAGATCGATCTCTCCCGGTTCACCTGGCAGCGCACAACATCCCGACTGCCCTCAGGGGCATCGACCCATCTGATCATGACCCCCTCCTTATCCGCGGTCACACCACATTCCTCCAGCCAACACATCTGCCTTGAGCACCACTACCGGTGCCTACGGACCGAGTTGAATGCTGTCCGATCTCTTGCCCTCGTTGATACCCCGAAACGTCCCCTTCTTGCCGCCTCAAGCATCTGCCTGCAGGACGTCGAGGGCTGTAACCGGGAGGAAAAACAGAGACACACGGAGAATTAACATAGGTCAGGTTTCATGCCGTGGAGCTTTTTATGGGCCACTCACGGTGGTGAGACGGCCCTGATATTTCGCGAGGTGAGGTGAGCCAATTGACTGACACCCTGCAGTGGATTCGACGGCGGACCTACCTGGTGGCCATCGGTGGGGGGCGGATTCCCCTGTCTATTACGGGCGTGATCAAGTCCCTAACGGCCAAGCAGAAGCCGGAGGCCGTCATTGTGCCGGCCGCGAGTGCAAGCACCAGGGATAGTTATTCACCCCTGTTTGAGCGGGAGGATATACCCGTCACGGTGCTGCCTCTCCGGAACCGCGAGGATGCAGAAGATGCAAGGAACACCAGCGCCCTGGAGACCGCCGACATCGTCTTCTTCTCGGGAGGTAATCAGCTGCGCCTGAAGGCAGCCCTGGAGGGAAGCGCATCCGAGGAGATGCTGCTTCGCCGGATGTCCGAGGGGGTAGTCATTGCCGGCACCAGCGCAGGGGCCGCGGTCATGGGAGAGTTGATGCCCGCCGGCGGCACGGGCCGGGAGGCGGTGATGTGTGGATCGGTGGACTCGGAGGATGAGCGCGAGGGCGATGAGGACGGAGATTGCGAGCTGAGGCCCGTGTTCATCACCACCGGGCTCGGCCTGTACACCGGTCTGGCCGTGGACCAGCACTTCTTCGCCAGGGGTCGATTCGGACGCCTGGCCCACCTGGTTACGAGATACCGGCAGCGGCAGATACTGGGCCTTGGTATCGATGAGTCAACGGCCGCGGTCATCGACTGGGCTGCCGACGTGATGTTCGTGGTCGGGGACAGCTCGGCGGCGGTGGTGAGCGCACCGAGGATGGCAGTGGACAACATGCGGGAGGGGGGCTCCCTGGCCTCCTTCGGCATCAACGTGGATTTCTTGAGCGAGGGATACGGCTACGATCTCAATAGACGGCGTCCGCTGCCGCGGGAGGATGCGGAGGAGATGGTCGCGGCCGCCCTGGAAACATGAGGCGATCACTGGCGCGGAGGTGAGGTTCGGTGCAAGACTTGAGGATCAGTGAGCATCCCGTCCTGGATTTCGGTAGGGGACGCCTCGTACGGTTCTTCTTTGAGGGCGAGGAGTGCTGGGGCCGGGAGGGAGAGCCCGTCGCTGCCGCGCTGCATGCTGCAGGAATCAAGGTGCTCCGCTATAGCGCCAGGCTCCAGCGGCCGCGCGGCTTCTTCTGTGCAATAGGTAACTGCTCTGCATGCCTGATGGACGTGGACGGCGAATCCAATGTCAGGACCTGCCTACAGCCTCTGAGAGAGGGTATGCAGGTATCCAGGCAGCGCGGAAAAGGTGATGTGAGTGCGCGAGTGTGAAGCGGTCGTGGTCGGGGGCGGTCCGGCCGGTCTCACTGCTGCGCGGGAGGCGGCATTTCACGGGGCCGAGGTCCTGGTGCTCGACCGCAATGAGCAGCTGGGCGGACAGCTGGTGAAGCAGACCCACCGTTTCTTCGGTTCCATGGCTCAGCACGCCGGGGTGCGGGGCATCGACATCGCCGATATCCTGGTGGGTGAACTCCGTGATCTGCCGAAAGTCACCCTCCTGGCCGGCAGTGATGTGATAGGTTACTACCCCGACGGAGCCATCGCTTACCAGCTCAACGGAGGATGGCACAAGGTCCGCCCGGGGTGCCTCGTGATTGCCACCGGTGCCTCGGAGAGATCCCTGGCCTTTGCCGGGTGCGACCTGCCTGGCGTGTACGGGGCTGGGGCGGTGCAGACTTTGATGAACGTCCACGGTGTCAGGCCCGGCGAACGCGTGTTGATGGTGGGCGCCGGCAACATAGGCCTGATAGTGTCGTACCAGCTGCTGCAGGCCGGCACTGACGTGGCAGCGGTGGTGGAGGCGGCACCACGGATCGGTGGATATACCGTCCATGCCTCGAAGCTGAGACGGTTCGGAGTGCCTATCCTTACGCAGCACAGCGTTCTTCG
>PWUB01000289.1 GCA_003563755.1 Clostridia bacterium | reverse complement strand
TGCGGCCGTCAGCTTACGCCGTCACCGCGGTAGCGCAGGACCTTGCCCGGACCCTGTTCACACAGGGCGCTGCCGTCTGAAACGACCTCCCGGCCGTTGACGTACACCCTGACAATTCCACAAGCCGTCGCCGCAGGGTTCTCAATGGTGCTTCTGTCGCTGATCCTGGCCTCATCGAAGACGACGATATCAGCCCACCAACCCCTCCTGAGAGCACCTCGCTCCTTCATGGCCAGCCTCTCCGCGGGAATCGTGGTCATCTTCTGGACCGCGCGTTCCAGGGTGAACAGGCGGCAGTCCCGGGCGTAGTGGCCCAGTACGCGCGGGAAGGTACCGAAACTACGGGGGTGATTTCCGATCTCACCGTAGTCATCGTCGGCTATGACGCCGTCACTACCCACCATGGCATAGTCGTGAGCGAGCAGGTGGCGCATGTCTTCCTCATCAACCGTCCCGGCTCCCGCGATCTTTAGACCGTTGTCCTGGAGGGCTTGCAGGACGCCTTCGAGGTCGACGTGGTCGAGATCCAGATCCGACAGGCGGCAAAGAGCGTCTCTCACTTCCTCGCCGGCCATGCGACGAACCGTGCTGCCGCTGAATGTGTACGGATACACGTCGCTCATGACGTCTATCCCCCGCCGGCGCGCATCTTCCATCATCTCGCTCAGGCGAGGTGCCAGTCCCCAGTTGCTGCGGCCGGTAACCTTGAAGTGCGTCAGCTGCACGGGTATCCCATTTGCCTCTGCAACCGTTAACAGTTCCTCTATCGAGGGGATGATGTCATCGTTTTGATTCTTCAGATGCGATGAGTATACCAGTCCGTACGGAGACAGGGCATCCATGAGCTCGACGATCTCCTCGTCGGCGGCCAGGCAGCCGGGCATGTACCGCCGCCCGGAGGTTACCCCAACGGCACCTTCCTCTATGGCACCTCGGAGGACATTCTTCATGCTGTTCATCTCCTCGGCCGTTGGCGCCCGCTCATCCCCGGCCATGACACTGGCCCGTACGTTGCCCTGGCCCACAAAAGTGGCGAAGTTGATGCCGGGCGAAGCACTCTCAACGTCATCCAGGAAGGCAGCCATCGTGTCGTGGGTGGGCTCTTTGCCCGGGCGATATGCTTCCTTCCTTCGCGCCTCTTCGCTCATCGGAGCTCTCGACCCGCCGCAGTTGCCTCCCACGACGGTGGTGACGCCCTGGGTTACATAGTTGATTGCATAGGGGTTTTCGATGATTCCCCGATCAGCGTGTGTATGTACATCGATGAAACCGGGGGCGACCACACATCCGGTGGCGTCAAGGATTTCGCCGCCCTGCAGTGAACCCGGCGTCGTGCTGATCGCAGCTATCCTGCCCGATGACACCGCCACGTCGCCAGCAAACCCGGGACGCCCCGTTCCATCGATCACGTACCCACTGCTGATAATCAGATCAAACATCAGCCACTACTCCCTTCGGGTGAACCTGGTCACGTCTCAACATGGTCGGGTGCTTATTCGCACTACTTCGATAATGCCTGACCTTGTGTAATACGAGGTTGCGGGTGTGCAATCCTGCAGGGAGCGGATGATCCCATCGGACCACAGTCCCAGGGTATCAGCCCGGGCCCCGGGAATGTGTCTCTCGTGTTGACAATCTGGAGCCTGCGTATGCGACGGGCATTGATGCATCATCCCTGATGGTGCGGGGCAGCAACGGTCACTCACCCTCGCGGAGGGGGAATCGGCGGCAGGGCGGCGAACACTGTCCAACACGCAGACGGCCGGTGACGAAGGTACTCGGATGAACCCGGTGCCAACCTGCTGAGCATCCCCTTGCAGCGGCTGCGCGCGTGAGAAAGGAGTGAGGCGGATGGTTGACGTGATGATCATAGGCCTGGGGGGTACAGGCAGCTGGGCCCTGGAACTGCTGGCCCGTATGCCCGACGTGGAAAGGATTCTTGCATGCGACGTGAGGGATCAGAGTAAGCTCATTGCCACCGCGGTGAGCGGGGCGAATCACCTTGGATTCTACCCAGATGTGCGGTTTGAAAGGGTGGATGTGTCCGACATGGACAGTACTGCTGCCCTCATCAACTCGACTGAGCCCGTCGTCATCCTCAACTGCACCGCCCTGATGCCGTGGTACGGCAGGAAGTTACTCAAGCTGCCTCCCGAGAAATCCAAACTCCTCAAGCGCGCGGGCGCGGCAGCCTGGCTGCCGACGCACCTCTGCATGGCGCGGAGAGTGATGCTGGCGGTAAGGGAGTCGGGCGTCAGCACCCAGGTCATCAACCTCAGCTTCCCCGATGCGGTCAACGCCTCGCTGCACCGGCAGGGACTGGGTCCTGTGATGGGTGCCGGCAACGCTGACTTGATCATACCCAACCTCCGGCGGGGGGTCGCCCGCAAGATAGGGGGGCACGCCAGGGACGTGCAGGTGCTGATGGTGGCTCATCACGCCCTGACCGGCATCAAGCATGGAGACACCGAGGAGAGCATGCCCTATCTCGTGCAGGTTCTACACGACGGCCGGGACATAACCGCCGAGACGCCTGTGCACGAACTCGTGATCAGGGCGGCGGAGACGCGGCTTCCTGGTGCCCTCATGAACTCCCTCGTGGCATCGTCCATGGTCAAGAACGCCGCAGCGATCCTGCATGATACTCACCTCCTCACCTTCGCGCCGGGTCCCCGGGGCCTGATAGGCGGCTATCCGGTCGAAATCGCCAGGGACAGCACCGAAGTCGTCCTACCTTCCGGGGTGGCGATGGAAGAAGCCGTCACCCTGAATGAAAGGGCCCAGGTGGAGGACGGGATAGAGAGGATCCTGGACGACGGCACGGTGGTGCTGACTCAAGATGCATACAGGAGCATGAAAAGGGTAACGGGTTACGACATCCCGTCCTTTCATCCTGAGGACAGCTGCGAGCGGGCCATGCAACTCCTGGAGGTGTTCCGTGAGCTGAAGTCCCAATACGGAATGCGCGGACACGAGGGGTAGTCGAAGCCATCCGCACCGACCCAGCAACAGGCCGAGGCAGGTGCTGCCGGCTGGATTTCTCAACGATTATGCCATCCCATTGGAACGCCGAGTACGTCTGTGGTTCCGTCGCAAGTCAGATTCAGGCCTCACTCTTTTCATCGTCTCTCCCAGCGGACTGTTCTGCGACTGCATATTTCGACACTCAAGCACCTGGACAGTCTCTTCCGGTAGCACAACCATGGCATGTCTTCCCAGCGGTCATGGTAGTGTATGCTGTTAGCATATTCCATCATCATCTCTCGGTCCCGGCGCCTGAGGTACTCAGCATAGGCTTTCGGTGGGCGAGATGAGGAGCCCGTGTGGTAGCTACCCACCGCATCACCTGCGAGTATCTCTCGCTTCCTGGACTTGACCTGCCAATATCGGTAGTATATGGCGCTCGCGGTCCTGTGGGGAAGCAACTGATGCGACACCATTTCTGCTATTTCCATGCTCACCGTATCTGGGTGTTTCTTTCTCAGAGCGTCAAAGGCTTCCTCCATATTTCGCTCTTCAGCTTCGTCCCACCGTACGCCACCGACCTTAGCCAGGTCTCTCATCTTGCCAACCTGTTGGAGCCAACCTCTTATCACAGAAACAGATACCCCCAGGTCTTCCGCCATAGCTTGCATTATGGCTCGCAGAGGGGTGGCTGGGCCCATCTGCGTCCTATAGTAGTCATAGAGACGTGCCACGTCTGCGTTTGACACCTTCATGTGGCGTCCCTCCGGGGGGTCTAGTCTACCGACTTCGTGATTCAGCGGACTCATCACCGTTACGAGGCGCTGACGGAGACTCAGGGCCTGGCCCGACATCTTCACGCGTAACGCAGCCGGTCGATGGTGTCTTCGTTGAGTTCGATACCGAGCCCAGGACCGTCCGGAACCCTCACCATGCCACGGCAAGTGTCGATGGGATCACGGATGACCTGGCGACGGATGGGGTTGTCTGCGACACAGAACTCCATGTACGGGCACTCCGTCAAAGCGGCGATGAAGTGAAGGGTCGCGCTCACAAGGATGTCCGTCGACCAACAGTGTGGTATCACGGTGGTGCCGAAGTGTTCAGCCAGATCAGATATCCTCCGGCTCTCTGTGAATCCGCCGGCCCGGGCAAGGTCAGGTTGTATGATGTGTACCCCGGTCTCCATCAGCTCCCGGAAACCGTGCCGCGTCTGCTCTTTTTCGCCGGACGCTATCGGGACGGGAGAAGAGGAGGAAAGAATCCGGTATCCCGCGAGGTCATCGGGCGACAGCGGTTCTTCCAGGAAGTAGACGCCGTGCTCTGCAAGACCCTCGGATAGCAGCTGAGCTTTGCGGAGAGGAATAGGCGTCCCGATGTCCACCATGAGGTCCACATCGGGGCCCACCGTCCGGCGCACGTCGGCTACCAGGGCCATATCATCCTGGATGTTCTTTCCCAGCTGGCCCCAGCCAAACTTGATCCCACGAAAGCCCTCGGAAACGAGGGCATCCACCCGGCGCAGTGTTTCACTGCGATCCGGTGCTGCCAGGGTGCTGGCGTAGGCGGGAACCGCACTCCGGAAGGCTCCACCGAGAAGACGGTGTATGGGTTGGTCGTATACCTTGCCCGCTATATCCCACAGGGCAATGTCCACGGCGCTCATGGCGTGCATGACAAGCCCGCGCCGTCCGTAGACCATGCTCAGCTGGTACATGCGCTCCCAGATCCTCCCCATCTCCAGCGGATTCTGGCCGACCACTATGTCCTTCAGTCCCCTGGCAGCATAGGCAGACATCGGCGCCTCAATGACCGCCTTCAGGGCCCACGGGGATGTGTGGCATTCGCCGATGCCGGTGATGCCCTCGTCGGTGTGTACCCTGACGATGAGAACATCCTGGGTGCCGTCACCTATGGGGAGCACCTCGGGTAGGCGCAGCATCATGCATTCGACGTCGGTGATGATCATGGCAACTGTCCTCTCGGGGATGTTTGCATCTACTCCACCCTGTTTTCCTGGATGATCGCCTGTACCTCGTCCACGGGAAGTGCCCGGACCAGGCGACCGTCACGGCCAGTCATGTCCGTGGCCTTGAACATGGAGTTGTGCACAGCTTCTTCCGTGGTCTCCACCGCAGCAAGGAATAAGTTGTTCATGGCCCGGTGATAGTCGTCGAGAACCCTCATACTGATCTCGGGCTCGGAGCCGCCGCTTCTGGCCTCGGGGTGAAACGGTATCGTCTGCGCCGTGGAGAATGCGATGCAGAAATCACCTGAGGTGATACTGGAATGGGTTCCCGTCCGTGCCAGGCCCAGCGCTGCCCGCTTACCCAGACGCTCGAGCTGACGCTGCAGCAGCGGCGCGTCCGTCGCCAAAATGACCATCACCGAGTTGCTGGCTCCGGGAGAGGGGCGTGCCCTCTCGGCCAGCTGCTCACCCACCCTCACTCCGCCTATGGTCAGGCTGCGGGGTAGGCCGAAATTGGTCTGCACCAAGCAGCCCAGGACATAGCCCTCGGGAGTGACCCTGGAGCTGGTGCCTATGCCGCCCTTCCACCCGTAGCACACTGTGGCCGTGCCTGCGCCCACACATCCCTGCTCCACGGGCCCTCCGACGGCAGCATCGAGGGATTCGAAGACCTCCTCGGGGCCTACGTGACGCCCCTGTTCATCGTTGAGGTAGGCTTCGGAGCACTCACCCACGACCGGATTGGGGTTCGCGAGGTCTATACCGTGGCCGGGATTCTTGCGTACGGCCCAGTCCACCACCGCATCCGCAACACGCCACACGCTGCGGGTTCCCGTCAGCATGATGGGTGCATCTATGTATCCGTATTCCTGCACCTGGGCGAG
>PWUB01000233.1 GCA_003563755.1 Clostridia bacterium | reverse complement strand
CTCGTCGAGCCGCGAAAAGACGAAGCGGCCCAGCAGCACCGCTCCGGCCGTGAGCAGTACGACGTTGAGCACGAGGATACCGTAGGTTCCCGCCGATGCTGCCCCATCCGCCTCGACGTTTTTCAGTACCGATATCAGTATGGGCGCGGCGATATCCTCAAAGACTAACAGAGCGAGGATAAACTCCGCCTCGGGGTTAGCAAGGCGCTTCTTCTGTTCCAGGAGACTGAGAGTGATCGACGAGCTGCTGGCATAAGCGATTCCTCCTATGAAGAGGGCCCCAATCGGATCCACGCCCATCAGCAGGGCCAACCCCGCCGCACCTCCGAAGTTGAGTGCCAGATCGAGCAGCCCCCCTACCAGGACCCTGCGCGCCGTACGGAGCATCTTTGCCAGGGGGAAGTGAAATCCCAGGACGAAAAAGAGGAGTATGATGCCGGTTTCGGACAGCCAGTACAGGACCTCCGAATCCTTTGCGGCCTCCGGCAGAAACAGGCCCACGATGATGAACGCCACGATGGTTGGCACGCCCAGCTTGCTGAACGAGAAGCTGACGCCCGAAAGAACCAGAAGACTCACACCGGCTATCAGTATGAAGGGAACACTCTCATATATCACGGCTGTCGACCCGGCACAGCTGCTCGAGCTCTTCGATATGTGACGGACCACCGACGGCGAGAAGAACATCGCCGGCAAGGATCTGGGTATCAGGATCGGGAGATCCTATGATTTCGTCTCCCCGCTGGATGCCGATGATGGTCGCTCCCGTTCTTTGTCTCACCCTCATGTGTTCTATGGTTCGATGTGCCAGGTCCGAGCCGCTGTGTACTTTGATCCAAAACAGGCGAACCTTGTCATAGAAGTGAGCGATCTTGTCCTCTGAAACTGGCTGGTATTCTGCTCCGAGAAAGACCGCGCCAATCTTGCGTGCTTCCTCATCGCTCATGCTGATGGAGGCGCAGGCTTCATCGGCGTCGGGATCATCGAACAGGTATACTTCGCGCTCACCGGAATGGTGCACAATGATCACCAGCATCCCGTCCTCGAGCCGCAGCGAGTAACGTCTGCCGATGCCGGGCAGATCGCTGACGTTGACCGTGCTCATGCTTCTTCCTCCCCTCGGATTCATTGTGTATCATAGCAGCCCCTGATGCCAATCCGCTCCTGGTAGGCACCGGCTGTTGAATGCCACATAAGAGCGTGCTAATATGGAGTCCGAGCATAACGGGAGGAGGGCCGGAGATGAATATGCCGGTTTCAGAAGAACAGCCTGTCAGCCTCGTAGTGAACGACAAGCGCCTGGCTACGTTTATGTGTACCCCCCAGCATCTTCGGGAGATGGCCCTCGGTTACCTGTGGGCAGGGGGCCTCATCTCGTCCACTGAGGAGATCCTGGTTCTGGGCGTATGTGATGATATGAGGATCATCACCGTGAGACTGTCGGGTGAGCTGCCCGACGAGCTTGTCCTGGAAAGGATTCTGTCCAGCGGCTGCGGCAGCGGTGGATATTCGACGAACGAGGCAATTTCTGGCGGTGCCCTGGATTCGCGTTTCTCCGTAACCGATGAAGAGCTGCGGAGAGGCTTCGTCGACATGTACAGCCAGGCCGTAAGATACCTGGAGACGGGCGGCATTCACTCGGCAGCCCTCATGGATCCCCGGGGCGTAATGGTGGTAAGGGAGGATGTCGGCAGACACAATGCGGTGGACAAGGTCCTCGGGGCGTGCCTGCTGCAGAAGCTGGAGCCCGCAAGCTGTGGGCTCATCACCACCGGTCGGCTGTCCTCGGACATGGTGCTCAAGTGCCTGGCGGCGGGCATCGGGGGGGTGGCGACCCGGAGCATTCCCACCAGCCTCGCCCTGGATATCGCTGAAAGCAGGGGACTGACTTTGATCGGTCGGGCCCATACGAGAAAACCTATCGTGTACTGTGGCGCACACAGGTTCATTGAAGGCGGACGGACAGTGTCCGCGACGGGCTCAGGTAGCTGAGATCGCCACAGTGGACCCAGGCCGCGGACTGCAGGGTGCGATATTGCCGACCTGATGGGCTTTTGATATGATGTAATTCGCCAGATGCGCCAGTAGCTCAGGTGGACAGAGCAAGGGATTCCTAATCCCTGTGCCGGGGGTTCGAGTCCTCCCTGGCGCACAGAGCCCGGATGAATCATCCGGGCTTTGTTTATCACGGTCGACGGGAGATCAAAAACTGATGACTTGCGACTGCAGACACTGGATTCACATGGGTTTGGCCATCGAACAGGCAGAGGAGGCCCTTACGAAGGACGAGGTGCCGATCGGTGCCGTGGTTGTCTCGCCCGAGGGAGAGATCCTGGGCAGCGGGCACAACCTCCGTGAGACCACGGGTGATCCTACGGCCCATGCCGAGATCATCGCCCTGCGGGAGGCCGGTAAGGCCCGGGGTGACTGGCGGCTGCAGGATTGCGACCTTTACGTGACCGTCGAGCCCTGCCCGATGTGCGCGGGTGCGATCGTCAATGCCCGCATCCGCAGGCTGGTTTTCGGCGTTCGGGATCCCAAGGCGGGAGCGGTGTTCAGCCTGATGTCGGTTACCTCGGATGTGAGATTGAACCACCAGGTGCAGGTGGTGGAAGGCGTCTGCGCACAGGAGTGTACACAGCTCCTGCAGGAGTTCTTCCGGCGGTTGCGCACTGGTCGATGAGTGTCCCTGATGTTATAATGGACTTTGCTCAGGAGCTCGGTGGATACAGGTCGGAGAGGTGGCCGAGTCCGGTTGATGGCGCGGCACTCGAAATGCCGTGTTCCCGCGAGGGAACCGTGGGTTCGAATCCCACCCTCTCCGCCATCGTCCCGGAGCATTGACAACTTAGGACGTGGAGAGGTGTCCGAGTCCGGCTAAAGGAGCACGCCTGGAGAGCGTGTGGACGGTTTACCGTCCCGTGGGTTCAAATCCCACCCTCTCCGCAGCGAGTTTGGCCGTGCTAGATGGGGAGGTAGCGGTGCCCTGTACCTGCAATCCGCTATAGCGGGATCGAATTCCTTCCCGAGGCTCGATTTCGGTGGGGCCTGCCCCGTGTAAGTGGTGTTGACGGCTGGGTCCTGCGCAATGGAAACGCGTGAACCCCGTCAGGCCCGGAAGGGAGCAGCGGTAAGCGCGACCTTTCATGTGCCGCAGGGGTGCCGAGCCCGAGCTAACTGCGTGGGTAACGCCTGTCGGGACGTGTCGACGGAAGGTGCACGGCCATTAATATCCATTCCCTTGAATCCGATGTGACAAATCCCTGAGCGCCTTCGACCGTGTGAATTTGGTGGTGAGTCCGTTGCAGAGATCGTCCCTTTACAGGCAGTGGCGCCCCCGACGTTTCGATGAGATGGTCGGTCAGGAGCACGTGGTCACCACCCTTCGCAACGCGGTCATGCGCGATCAGGTTGCCCACGCCTATATCTTTGCCGGTCCGCGTGGCACGGGCAAGACTACGGCGGCCCGGCTCCTGGCGAAGGTGGTCAACTGCGATGCAGTCGATGAATCCACCGGTGAACCCTGCAACGACTGCGAGTCGTGCAGGAGCATCGACGGCGGGGCATCCATGAGCGTGGTGGAGATGGACGCGGCATCGCACCGGGGAATCGACGATATCCGGGAACTGCAGGAACGCGTACCGTACGCCAGTACCTCGGGTCGATTTCGAGTGTATATACTGGACGAGGCCCACATGCTGACACCGGAGGCCTTCAACGCCCTGCTGAAGACCCTGGAGGAACCACCCTCTCACGTGATCTTCATCCTTGCCACAACCGAGCCTCACAAGATCCCTGTAACGGTGCAATCGCGATGCCAGAGATTCGACTTCCGCTACCTCACCCAGGATGAGATCGTAGCGCGCCTGTGGCAGGTGATCGAGGCCGATGAATCCCTGTCGGTGACCGAGCCCGCTGTCTGGACCATGGCACGCCGGGCGGCAGGGGCGGTGCGAGATGCTCTGAGCCTGCTGGAACAGTGCAGGGACTATTCTGCAGGTTCCATAGACGAGGAGCATGTCCGCCAGGTCACGGGTGCGGTTTCGAGGGAGGTTCTATTCGACTATGCCCGAAGCATCGGCGCCTCCGACGTCCCGCGTGCCCTCGCCATCATCGACGAGGTCTCCATGGCCGGGGCTGACGCTGCCCAGTTCATCAAGGACCTGCTCGCCTTCTTCCGGGATCTGCTGATGTATCGGGCCAGCGACGGTGCTTACAATCCGGTCATGCCGGAGAGCGACCTGGATGAGCTGAAGCAGGTAGCCGAGAGCATCAGGCTTGTCCACCTTCTCGAGGTCGTAGATAAGCTGGCAGAGACGGAGGACAGGACCAGGTATTCTACCCAGCCCCGTTTTCTCCTGGAGATGACCACCATCCGCCTGGCATCGGTGGATGAAGAGTCGGTTCAGACTGCGGCGGCACCCTCGAGGGAGGAGGCTCCGGAGGAAGAGAAGCCGGAGCCTACCAGTCCCGTCAGACCGAAGAAGCAGCGACCAGCCCGCCCTGCATCGCAGTCGACAGATTCGGCTCCCCCATCCGGGAATGAGGACGATCTTCAGACTGTGTGGGGTCGGGTGAAGGAGGCGGTCAGGCGCGCGAGCCTGCCCACTCACGCCCTGCTGCAGCCGGCTCGGCCGGGAGGGATCCGGGACGGAGCCTTTATCCTGGTCTTTGATGACCAGTACAAGTTTCACAGGGACCGCACCGAGGAGCAGGGCCGTCAGGTTCTCGAGGAAGCGATCAAGGGAGTCACCGGAGAGGCCCTTCGGATACGATGTCTCATGGAAAGTGAAGTCTACGGGGCGGCGGAAGCCGGCGAGCCTGCCCGCGACAGCTCTGACCAAAGCGACGGTGCGGTGAATAGTATAGACATGTCGGAAGATGATGAACCTTCCCGTACGGATGAGGAGGAGCCGGAGGAAGAGCCGGACGCCCGGGGAGGCGCAGCAAACGCCGATTCGGTTAATGAGATAATAAACATGTTTTCCGGGCGCGTGGTCGGAAAGCTGAGCGAGATGCACATCCCTGACCGTGATCAGGGACGCTAAATTGCCAGTTCGCAGAACACTCCGAGAGGGGAGATAGTGTGAACTTCGGAAACATGGGCAAGATGATGCAGCAGATTCAGAAGATGCAAAAGGACCTCGAGAGAATGCAGGAGGAGGTCGACAGCAAGACCGTGGAGGCCCAGGCCGGAGGCGGCGTGGTGCGCGTGGTGTGCAACGGCGCTCTCGAGGTCGTTGACGTCAGCATCGACCCGCAAGCCGTCGATCCAGATGATGTCGAGATGCTGGAGGATTTGATAACTGCAGGTGTTAACGAGGGCATGAGGGCAGCGCGGGAGATGGTCTCCGAGGAGATGCGCAAGGTCACAGGCGGTATGAACCTGCCCAACATTCCAGGCCTACGATGAGGAGAGGATGAGTGTTGCCGGCATTCTTCGCACCTTCGGTTTCCCGGTTGATCGAGGAGCTCTCGAAACTGCCGGGCATTGGACCCAAGAGCGCGCAGCGGTTGGCCATGCACCTCATAAAGAGGCCGAGGTCGGAGGTGAAGGCCCTGGCCGGGGCGCTGATGGATGCCAGGGATAAGGTGCGTTTATGCCCCGTGTGCTGCAACCTCACCGACACCCGGCCGTGTGAGATCTGCGGTGATGACGGCAGGGAGCAGAGCATCATATGCGTGGTCGAGGATTCATCCGACGTGGTGGCCATGGAGCGCACCCGGGAATACTCCGGGTTGTACCATGTGCTGCACGGACTGATCTCGCCGATGGACGGCGTGGGCCCGGACGACCTGCGCATACGTGAGCTCCTCG
>PWUB01000352.1 GCA_003563755.1 Clostridia bacterium | reverse complement strand
TCCAGTATACGACCCAGAAGCTTCTCAGCTGCATACCCATCTTGATACTGGTGTCCGTCTTCGTGTTCCTGCTCGTGCACCTGACCCCGGGTGATCCGGCCAGACTGCTTGCCGGGCCGGAGGCTTACGAGGAGGATGTGGAGGCAATCCGCGAATCTCTCGGACTGAATGACCCTCTGCATGTGCAGTACTGGAAGTTCATATCGGGTGCCGTCCGGCTGGACTTTGGGCAGTCATTCCGCACCTACCGCCCGGTGATACAGGACGTCACGGACCGCTTCCCCAACACGGTGGTTCTGGCCATTGCCGCCATCACCTGGTCGGTGATCTTCGGCGTCGCCGTGGGGGTTTACGCGGGGGTCCGCCCCAACTCACTGGGTGACGGCATTTCCATGGGGGCCTCGATAATTGGCATATCGGCTCCGTCCTTCTGGGTGGGTCTGCTGTTGATGCTATTGTTCGCCTATCATCTCCGCTGGCTGCCGGCCTCGGGAATGGGCGAGGGCCTCCTCACATGGGACGGCCTGTCCCGCATGATCATGCCGGCCCTCACTCTGGGGGCGGGCACGGCGGCCGTCATGGCGCGCATGACGCGCTCCGGCATGCTCGAGGTTTTGCACCAGGACTATATCCGTACGGCCAGGGCGAAAGGCCTGAGTGAACGCGTCGTCATATACCGCCACGCGCTGCGAAACGGTCTCATCCCGGTGGTGACGCTCCTGGGCCTGCAGCTGGGGGTCCTCCTCGGTGGGGCCGTGATCACCGAGCAGGTATTTGCGTGGCCCGGACTCGGCACCCTGATCATCAACGCCATCCACGCGCGAGATTATCCCACGGTGCAGGCGTGCATATTGCTCACAGCCATAATATACACGATCGTCAATCTCTTTGTGGATCTGACCTATTCGATCATCGATCCCCGGGTCAGGTACAACTAGGTGGGAGGTCACCGTAGATGAAAGTGCTGGTCCGTCTGTCCCGCCACAAGTCTGCTCGCATCGGTGGAGGGCTGCTGCTGATCATATTTCTCATGGCCATTTTCGCCCCGCTTTTTGCCCCCGATGGCTACAACGCACAGGTTCTTGCCGTGCGCCTGACGAGACCATCGCGCGAGGCTCCACTCGGCACCGATCACCTGGGTCGACAGCTGACTGACCGCATAATCTGGGGAGCCAGGATCACTCTGCAGATCGCTTTCATGGCCACGTCCATAGGATTGATCGTGGGCACCACCTTCGGCCTGATCGCCGGCTTTTACGGGGGAAACGTCGACCGCGTCATCATGGGCTTCATGGACGTGCTCCTCGCCTTTCCCGGGATACTGTTGGCCCTGGCCGTGGTGGCTATACTGGGACCCGGGCTGTACAATGTCATGATCGCTGTGGGGATATCCGGAATCCCCAGATTTGCCCGCCTGGTGCGTGGATCCACCCTGTCCGTCAGAGAGAAGGAGTATATCGAAGCTGAACGAGCCCTGGGAGCCGGAGATCTCCGGATACTCATCTTCCATATAATGCCTAATATCATAGGACCAATAATTGTCTTTGCCACCCTACGCGTGGGGGTGGCCATACTGCAGGCAGCTGGGGTCAGTTTCCTGGGTCTGGGGGCGCAGCCCCCTCTGCCCGATTGGGGCGGAATGGTCAGCCAGGGACGCCAGTATCTCCGGGGTTCCTGGTGGGTGGGAGTGTTCCCCGGCATCGCGATCATGATGACCGTTTTCGGCTTCAACCTGTTGGGTGATGGAATCAGAGATGCTCTGGACACCAGAATCAGAATAGCCGCCAGGGAGCAGGATCGAGAGGCCGGTTCCTCCTCGGGCCCATCGAGTTGAGAGCCCGCCCGGTGTGTTCCGTGGCGGCCCGGACCGAGGGGGGTCTGGCACAGCCGGACGATGACACCCCTCGGTGCGACACGTTCACCGCTGCGTCTAGGGGCGCGTAGGCATCCCTGGCGCGCTCTGGGGGATTCCGAAGCAACAGGGGCCCGCCCGTCTCATTCGTGAGCCGCCGCCTCCATCCGACGGCGATTGCACTACCGTTCACCAAAAGTGCAGTGGAGATGCCGTGGTCATCACGGGCAGCAGCGACCCTTCTCCTGAGTCCGACTGTTCAGCACCCTCCAGACCAAACTCATCATCCTGCGGTGGCCCCGACTCTGTGTGCCGTCGGGATGATAGCGCTTTGGCAGAGGCGCCCGGGTACCGTCCGGAGCGGCACACGCGAGGGTTCAGCGCGTCGGAGCCAGTGGGAGCACTGAGTACGCATCAAGCCTTTGAGGAGTGGCGATATATCCGCTGGGAGTCTCAGCATCCTCGTGTTGGCTGGCGCTCTCATCATCAGCACTTCGGTGGACAGGGCACCTGTATACGACGGTCCAGCCGAGGGTTGAAATGCCCCATGACCGGATGAAGGATAGAGAGATGTAGGGGACGGCAGTTCCGATGAGGGTCGGACCGGGCATGCCTGGACCGCGGAGCTGAAGAAGCTTCAGACCGCGGACGGATCACCAGACCCCCTCCGTGAATACCCGGCAGAAGCGGCTATCAATCTCCGCTGGCAGTCACTCTACCTTCCTGCCGAGGACGAGGAACTCCGCGTGGGCGACTCCGGGCGCTGCATCCTCGGGAATGAAGTATCCCTCGATCCACACCCCCTGGCCGATCCCGGTGTATGTACCCGATCCACCGTCGTCAGTCCCCAGGCCGTGTGCGGTGAGGACGGGCCTTTGCAACCTGCAGGTTGTCATGTGGCAGTAAGTCACCAGCATACCGACCCGGAGCAGGTGACCAACAGCATAATGAGGGCGACGGGGGTTCTCTGGTTTTCTCACCACGCATACCTCTTCCCCGGGTGTACCGGACGCACCGATGGTTCGCCCACGGTGAGCACATCCATCTCCGTCACGGAGACGGCTTGCAGACAGCGGTGGGAACTCCGGAGCGTCTGTTCCTGGTTGCCGCCAGCGGCGCTTTGGAAGTTCAGGGCTGGCATCTTATCTCGGAGGGTTCAACAGTCGCCGTCGTCGCCGCCGATGCCGGCAGCGGAATGGGCTTCCTCCTGGAGACTGGCGGGGTAGTTCCTGAGAAAGAAGAGGGAGACCAGAAGGCCGGATGCCGTCAGGATCGACGCCACCACCAGGGCGCCGTGGGTGCCCAACAGGTCGATGGTCAGGCCCGCCAGCACCGAACCTATGGCCATGGCGAAACTCCGACTCATCTCCACCAGCCCCATCATGCGTCCCATGCTGTAGTGCCGGCCCCGTTCCACGCCGATAGCCTCCGCCGAGGGGACGGACACGCCGAAGCTCACGCCGATGATGACGGAGACCACCATCAGCTGCCACATGTGGGAGCTGCCCGAGGCTATCAGAAAGCCCACGGACGCCAGGGAGGAAAAGCCCACGGCCAGCCACTTTCGGTTGTACTGGTCGGCCATCTGCCCTCCCTTTGGTTGCAGGCCCGCTCCCACCAGCGAGCGGGTGGTTATGATCATTCCCGTCTGGGCGCTGTTCATCCCCAGGGTGAGCTGACAGAACAGGGGGAGAAGGGAGGAGAAGATGCCGTGCCCGAGTCCCACGGAACTCCTCACCGCTACCACGCCCTTGACGATGTCGTCCCTTAAGAGGCCGATGGATTCGATGATGGCGCCCAGGGAGGATGACGGCCGATGGGTGGAGGCAACCTGTTCCGGTACGAACCTGATCACCATCAGCAGGGCCACGGCATTGAGCACTCCCATGGCATAAAAGGGTACGTTGAAGCCGAAGGCATCGGCGAACAGTCCCCCGATCAGCGGACCGCCGGCAAAGCCGGCGAAGAAACCGGTGTTCAGTGTCCCCATGACCGCCCCCTCCTTGTGGGCGGGACTGAGCTCCCCGGCGTAGGCCCGGACCACGGGGCTTATCATGGCGGAGAAGACTCCCTGCAGTATCCGCATGAGGAACAAGTGAATGGGTTGGGCGGCCAGGACGAAGCCCACGGAGACCACCATGTATCCGAAGAGGCCAGCGCATATGATCTTCTTCTTACCCTTGTAGTCAGACAGCGATCCGAAGACCACCATGAGTGCGGCCCTGACGAAGGGATTGGCGGCGAATATCAGGCCGATCCAGACCCCCGAGGCTCCCATCGTCTCCGCGTACACGGGAAGCAGCGGCACAATGAAACCCACGCCCATGGCCATGGCGAACATGGCTAGGGCGAGGGTAAGCAGGCTTTTGCGGTATCCAACCGGTTCGTCAGTCACACCTGATCCTCCACACGGGTGATCCGGCGTCTCTGTGCCCGAAATATCTGTGAATAAAAGTACTGTTCGACAGTGAATAGCTTATTCCTGCCGGCATGCGAGATGAATCTTATCTCGTGGCATGGGAACACCTGGGAAGACTTCGCGGGCTGCAGGCGACGGCTGAGGGATCACTTTCTGCAAGATCGGCATCAACTCGACGAGGTAGACTCGGATCCTGGCGTGGGGCCAGGGCTCAGGATTCTTCCGTCGGTTCCATGGACGGAGTACCCGGGGCGCGCCGCTGCAGGGTCTGCGACGTCCGGTCCACGATGGAGGGGACCACGCTGAAGAGGAGCACCGCCGACGTTGTCAGCGTCCCGATGGTCTCGGCGGTCGGCCGCGAGAGGCCGGTGTACTCGTCGACAACGCTCACGATGAAGACCAGGAGCGCGTAGGCGAGAAGCATGATGATGAGAGTCACGTACAGGTACGAAAACCCGGTGCGGATGGTCAGCGCCTGCTCCGGGCTGTCGGCGTCGAAGTCCGTGTGCTGCAGGGCTGACTGCATCCCCACCGCCGTGGCGGCAGCAGCTGCAGATACGACCAGGGCCGCGGCCCGCGCGAGATCTCCCGGCGAACCGGTGCCGCCGAGGGCAAGGGCTGCCATGGCAACGCCGGCGAGTGCTGCAGGCACGGTAAAGACAATCATCCTGGAGAGCACCCTCAACCGGGGCTGAACCGGGAGGGTCGATGTGTGGTAGAAAGATGACAGATCGCAGATGAAGGATCGGGGAGAGAACTGGGAGGCGAAGAGGGCTGCTGCTGCCGCCGCGAGGCAGCCCCAGGTCAGGGGATCATGGGTAGCGGGAGACCTGGCCCAGGTACCCCTGAACAGGATGGCCACCGCCCCCGCCGTCGTCAGCATGGTCACCCATACTTCGGGGCCGCGCGTCAGTACGATCCAGTCGCGAGACAACAGTGCTCCCAATTGGGAGCGTGCCCCGCGCAGGAGGATGGCTCCGTCCCCCCGTCGGCGGGGCCTAGTACGTGCAGGAGCGCCTCTCGCCCGGGACAGGAACCTGCTGTATGGTCTTCGCTCCACGCGGCCGAGCAGCGAGGCTGCCGCCAGGCAGCCCAGTGATCCTGCGAGCAGGATACCCCATCCCGCCGAAGGATCTGCCGTGTTGATCAGATGCAGGGTAGCGGCGGGCCAGGTGACGGCCAGGGCAGGGATACTGAGCCATGCAGGTTCGATGATTTCCACCAGCCGTAACAGACCTTCCCTCGCCCCATCCACCGACAACCGGTCGCCGGTTGCGATGAACGCAGCATACAGGACGATAAAGAACACCGTCTTGATGTACGCCGTCACCCTGCCCGGGCGGGTGGCCATGAAGAGGCTGCCGAGGAGGGCGACGCAGGCCCTCGCCGTCATCGTCACTGCCAGGGATGCCGCCGGGAGTGCGGCCAGGTATATGGGCACTGCGGGCCAGGGGGCGACAATCAGGGCGTAAGCCGCCGCCGACGGCAGCACGAGGTATGCGTATGTGCCCAGGACTAAAGGCCAGGTTCGCATCAACGCCATCAGCGACATCCAACC
>PWUB01000276.1 GCA_003563755.1 Clostridia bacterium | reverse complement strand
GTCTTGTTGGTGCTCCAGAAGAGCTGCCTCTTCCGGCGGATATCCTGGTCTACACGCAGGCGGAATGGCGAGATCTGCATCAGCGCGGAGGCCGCTTCTCTGAGACCATCAGGCGGGAAGCCTGCTGGTTGCACGGGATGGATCCGTACTGCGAGGCTTCCCATTGATCCAGGTTCCCATAGTTCGCTCACCTGTCGATTCTCCGTGGCCCGAATTGCGTACTTCATCTCAAACGCATCCGCGCACCGACCAGTTGCGCGGTGCGAGGTGTAAGATACGGAGATATGGAGTTGTTATGAAACGGCGTAGAACCGCCGGATGCGGACTCGCATAACTCCCCCTGACCTCCGAAGATGTCGTCATGATCTGCTGGAGTGGGGTCCACCTCGGTGAGGGTTGATTTCAGTAGACGCAGGACATGGGGATAGATCGTCAGTTTGTGCCCGGCACCGAGCAGGTGATGCACGTCCGTTGCCCTGAGCACATAGCGATGCTACGATGATATCAACTTCGTCTTCATTGGTGACCAGATACGGATGGAGGAGTGTGAACCCATGAAGGAGCTTGGCCAGCTAGATCTTGCTGACAGTGAGGTCGAGGCCCTTGCTCGCTTGAAACGGGATCTATCCGCCCGGTTTCCTCTGGTTGACATTGTCGTCTTCGGATCCAGGGTTAGAGGTGATTCTGACCTTGAATCCGATCTTGATGTTCTCGTGGTACTATCTGTCCCAAGATGCCACAGGATTCGGGCTGAGGTATCGGATGTGGTATTTGAGATAAACCTCGATTTGGGTACGAACATCAGTGCCTTGGTGGTAGGTTCCAGAGAATGGCTCGATGGTAGACTTTCAAGATCGCCGATCAAGAAGAGTGTTGATAGGGAGGGAGTCAGCATATGGTAGACGGCGGTTCATCGGCGGAGGAGTACTGGTGGAATCTAGCCCTGGAGAGCCTAGCTGCTGCGGAAAGCGAGTATGAGGCGGGTCGCCTGGGCTTCTGTGTGAATCGCCTGTGCTATGCTGCATTTTACTGTGTCACATCAATCCTACTGGAGCGAGGCATGCATTTCCGTAAGCACTCTGGGGTCAGAAGTGCGTTTCACCGAGAGTTGGTCAAGACAGGCATAGTAGGTAACGGGCAGATTATACGATCAGTTGTTTGCTGACCGTCAGGAAGGAGACTACATGCCCTTCGCGGTCTTTGATAAAGACGAGGTCTCCGAACTGCTGAGACGAACTGGGCAGTTCTTCAACGAGATCCGCGAACTTCGGAGATCTGGGTGATCTGTCACAGCTCCCTCCCTCATCGTTACCCTGTCTCTGATACTGCGTCACCATAGCACTGTCCGAAAGGTCTAGAATGTGTAAGCACTGGGTGGCAAGTGGTTGAAACGTAGAGGCCAGCGTCGGCTCTATCGCAGGCCCAGGATAATCAGATGGCGATGGTACCAGCCCTGTAGAAGGCAGGCATGGTAGTGTGGATCGAGCCACGGGTGTATTTATATTCAACAATCCTGAACCGCCAGATGCCCGCCCGCATGTCCGGTGGTGGGGGGACGGCGGGGGAGCCCCCGCCACCCAGCCGATCAACGGCCCTGCCGGTACTGTTGAACCAGGCACCTTCCCCGGCTCAGTGCCTGCAGGTTGACCTCGGTGAAGCGGGCTGGTATGCGGTCAAGCAGAGCATCGTTCCACACTGCCTCTGGCACCTCTGTGAGCCCGGAGAGAGCTCCCACCAGGATGGTATTAGTCACCCTCGGATTGCCCAGCTCCCGTGCGACGTCCAGGGCATGTATCGGTATGATGTGGGGAGTGTAGCGTCCCAGTCGCCTCTCAATATCCTCCGGATACTCCGCCTCTCCCATGGACATGGACACCGTGGGTATGCGCTGGGTGCTGTATATGATCACCCCACCATCCCTGACCATCCGGGCGAACCTCAGAGCCTCCATCTGTTCGAAGGCTACGACGGCGTCCGCGCCCCCGGGACACACCAGGGGGGAGTGGACCTCCTCCGGGTGCCTGCGGACATGGCTTTCGACCGAGCCGCCCCGTTGGGCCATGCCGTGAACTTCGGACTTCTTCACATCGAATCCGGCGGTGAGAAAGGCGTTGGCTATGACATCCGTGGCCGTAAGGATTCCCTGGCCGCCGACGCCCACGACGACGATATCATTGACACCCTCAGACCCTGCATCCATCAGGCGTCATCCTCTCGTATGGCTCCGAACGCGCAGACCTGGACACACAGACCGCAGCCGTTGCACAGAACGGAATCGACGGCTGCTCGCCCGTCCTCGGCCATAACCAGGGCCGGACACCCCAACTGCAGGCACATGCCGCAGGAAACACAGTCTTTGCTGACGACGTAGTCCGGGCCGGGGATGACACCTCTGAGCAGCGCGCAGGGTCTATCCGCGATCACCACGGATGGCCCCGGATGATCCCCCGCGTCCTTAACCGCCCGCTCCACCGCCTCCAGATCGTAGGGGTCCACAGTGTGCACGTCCTCGACTCCCAGGCCCCTGACCAGGCCTGCGAGGTCGATGCGGGGTGCCTCCTCGGTGCGTGCATTCTTCCCGCTGGCCGGATGGCCCTGGTGGCCCGTCATAGCCGTGGTGTGATTGTCCAGGATCACCGTGGTAACGCTCCCGTCGTTGTAAACCACGTCCGCCAGGCTGGTCAGGCCGGAGTGCATGAAGGTCGAATCACCGATCACCGCCACCATATCGCCGGCCTCGTCGCCGAGGGCTTTCTCGATTCCCATGGCATGAGATATGCTGGCTCCCATGCAGGTGAGGGTGTCCATTGCTGACAGGGGAGGCATCACGCCCAGGCTGTAGCAGCCGATGTCACCGCTCACCAGCATCTCCAGCTTGCTGAGGGTGTAAAACACACCCCGGTGGGGGCAGCCGGGGCACAGCACGGGAGGTCGTGCTGGCAGGTCAGCCAGGGAACCGGGGGTGCGAGAGTCCGCGGCTTCACCAGCAGCTACTGCCGAGGTGACGAGGGCTGTCGAAAGCTCACCCGTCAGGGGGATGACATCCTTTCCGCCGGTGACCTCTATTCCCGCCGCGCGGATCTGGGTTTCCCAGAAGGGGTCAAGCTCCTCGATCACATACAGGTTGTCCACTCGCTCGGCGAAGGAACGGATCATCTCCATGGGCAGGGGGTAGCTTAGGCCCAGCTTGAGGGTGCTCGCTTCGGGCAGCCCTTCCCAGACGTACTGGTAGGCGATGCCTCCGGTCACTACCCCGACGGACCGGTCGCGCAGCTCCATGCGGTTGAGGTCCTCCGCCTCCTCGGCGTATGCCCGGAGTTTTTCCAGGCGTTCTTCGACCACCGGGTGGCGTTTCCTGGCATGACCTGGGATCATCACGAGGCCCTCCGGGTCGCGGACAAAGCCCGGTTTCACCGCGGACTCTTCCCTCACGTCCGCACAGACGACGCTCCTGGAGTGGGAGATGCGGGTGGTGGACCTGAGGAATACCGGGGTGGTGAACTCTTCGGATATGCGAAACGCCGTCAGCATCATGTCGTGGGCCTGTTGGCTGTCGCTGGGCTCCAGCATGGGGACCTTGGCGAAGCGGGCGTAATTTCGGCTATCCTGTTCGTTCTGCGAACTGTGCATGCCCGGATCATCCGCGGTGACTATGACCAGGCCGCCCCTCGTGCCTATATAGGAGGCGGTCATGAGCGGGTCAGAAGCAACATTCACTCCCACGTGTTTCATTGTAGCCATGGCGCGTACTCCCGCCAGGCAAGCGCCTATGGCCACCTCCAGGGCCACCTTCTCGTTCGGCGCCCACTCCGCATAGATATCGGGGTAGTCGCACTCGACGATGCTCTCTATGATCTCCGTGCTGGGAGTGCCCGGGTACCCCGCCGCCACCCTGACGCCGGCCGAATGGGCTCCCAGTGCGATGGCCTCGTTGCCGGTCAGAAGTCTCCTTGCCATCGAGGTCTCCTTCCCGTGTTCTGTGCCTGCGGACACGTGCTTTTTGTGCTACCCTGAGTATTGTAGCACTAATGCCTTCTTCCCACATAGACCTGTATAATCTACCGCCGCATGCCCTGGAGAGGATTAAGAGGGGCGGAGTAGAAACAGGATAGGACGCGTCAATAGTTCGGACGGAAGGTGAACACACATGGGGGAAGACCGACTTAGCAACCGCGAGCATCTCGATTCCGGGATCCTGCTCGATGAGCTGGGGACTTACGTGAATCCGGGGCGGGCGCGGGTTTACAGGCTGATGGGCATGACGAACGTGGAATGGTCGGGCGAGGGCTCGACGATCTTCGACACGGAAGGCAAGGAGTTCATCGACCTCTGTGCGGGCTATGCGGTGATGAACGTGGGTCACAGACACCCGGCAATCATCGCTGCGGTCACCGATCAGCTGGGCCGGATGGGAATGACCACCCGGACCATGCTCTCAGCCCCCGAGATAATCCTGGCGAAGGCCCTGGCGGAGATCCCTCCCGGTGACCTTCAGCGGAGCTTTTTCTGTGCCACCGGAGCTGAGGCCGTGGAGTTCGCCCTCAAGGCAGCCCGCGTGCACACGGGGCGCAAGAAGATTATCGCCGCGGAGGGTGGCTTTCACGGAAAGACCATGGGGGCCCTGTCGGCCACCGCCAAGAGCACCTACAGGGATCATTTCGGACCCCTTGTTCCCGGTTTTTACCACGTACCCTATAACGACCTGCGGGCGATGGAGGACTGCCTCGATGAGGATACAGCGGCGGTGATCCTGGAGCCCATCCAGGGAGAATCGGGAGCGCTGGTGCCGGATCCCGGCTACCTCACGGGGGTCAGGGAGATGTGCGACCGGGCGGGAGCACTACTGATACTTGACGAGGTACAGACCGGCCTGGGGCGAACGGGTGCGAATTTCGCCTGCGAACACAGCGGTGTGGTACCGGACATGATGACCCTGGCCAAGGGGCTCGGGGGAGGGGTCATGCCCCTGGGGGCCACCGTCGCCCGGGCGGAGATTTTCGACCTGTTCGATGCGAACCCGTGGATCCACTCCACCACCACTGGAGGCAACCCGCTGGCCTGCGCCGTGGGACTGGCGACCCTGAGAGTCCTGCAGGACGAGGATCTCGCCGGACAGGCCCGCCGCAAGGGTGAATGGACCATGGATCGCCTGAAGCAAATGCAGAGTGAGTACCCGGACGTCATATCGGATGTGGGCGGAATGGGGCTTCTCCTGGGGGTGCATTTTGTGAACCCTGCGGGCGGCGTCATGGTCCTGGCTGAGCTTTTTGATCGGGGCGTTCTCGTCGTGCCCAGCTTGATGGACTACACGGTCATGCGCCTTGCCCCACCCCTGAACATCGATGACGAGTTGCTCATGGAGGGGCTGGACAGGCTGGAGGCGGTGCTCGAGGAAGTAGCGCCTGAACTGGAGGACATGGGCTCTGAAGATGGGGGGGTGTGACGATGGCAAGGGTAGAGACAGAGATAGCCGTGGATGCCTCTCCGGAGGCGTGCTACCGCATCGGCAAAGACATGCAGCGCTATCCGGATTTCATGGCCAACGTCGACAGGATCATCGTGATGGAGGAGGGTGATGATTGGACCATCACAGAATGGCACTGCAGGCTCCGCGGGCGCCCGGTGAAGTGGACCGAGCGCGATGACTTCGATGACGAAGAACTCACCATCCGTTTCGACCAGCTCAAGGGGGACCTGAAGGAGTTCAGGGGTATCTGGACCTTTGAGCCGGACAACGGTGGGTGCCGGATCCGCCTGGTCGTCAATGTCAGCTTGGGGGTTCCCATGCTGGCGCTGGCCGTGGACCCCATCGTCAGGAAGGCCACCAGGGATAACTGCGTCAGCATGCTGGAGGCCATCGCAAAGGAGGCTGAGGCGGGCGGCGAGGTCTGAGC
>PWUB01000060.1 GCA_003563755.1 Clostridia bacterium | reverse complement strand
CCCCATTTTGTGCGGGTCCAGCCTCTCGCTCGCCGCGTAGTCAGCGGTTTCGGGGTCGGCCGAGGCCTTCATCTCGTCCAGGTAGGGGGATGCAACCTGGGCTGCCTCCCCCATCTCCGCGGGATACACCAGGAGCAGCCTCTCGCGAGCTGACCGGGCGAGCCGGTAGAAGAAGTGGTTCTCCTCCCGGTCCTCGTGGAGGGGTTCCTCCCACCGGCCCCGGGGAAGATATGCTCGTTCCAGCCACTCGGGGGTCCGGTGTACGGGAAAGGCCCCCGACACCATGTTCAAAACGACGAGTACCCGGTGTTCCTCGAACTCGGGGAAGCGCCCGTCCGACACCACCACGCCCCTGCCCGCCGCGGGCTGCAGCCCCAGGTCACCCGGAGTTGGGGGGCAGCTCACCGAGCGGTGGTCGAGGTAGTCCCTGAGCACCTTCGTGATCACCATGGAGGCCCTTCCCTGTTCCTCAGGGCTGAAGGCCCCTAGCAGGCGTCCCACCCGGCGCGGCATCTCCTCGTCGAAATCCCGCCACGCCGCCAGGTCCGCGATCACCTCCCGGGAGGCACCGCCGTCTTCTGTCACCAGGTATGCCACCCGGTCCCCTATACCGAGGGCCGATACCACCTCCAGGATCCCCTCCAGCTGCTGCGCGGGATCATCGGAGCCCCCCTGCTTCAGAAGCGGAAGGAGGTACTCGATACCGGTGGTCATCAACCCTATCTCGTCCAGGGCAGCTTCCAGGTCGGCCCTCTCTCTTCGTGAATCGCATCGCCCAAGCTGGCGCTTCAGCGAATCCCTGACCGCCCGGAGCCCGGTCCTGATGCCCTCCGGCGTATCCGAGTCCGGCACGTATGCGGTCAGCCGCCCGAGGGCCGTCAGTTCGCTGTCCTGCTCGAGGTGGGGGCTCCGCGCCAGCACCGCTATGTTCGAGGCCGTGGGCTCCTCGATGGCATCCAGGAGCTTGGTGAGGGTGCGGCCCAGGGAGGTGCCGCCCAGGGGAAGATCCTGCGACAGCGTGACGGGTATCCCGGCCCTGGTAAGGCGGTGAGCCACCTCCGACCTCTCCCGGGGATTCCGTACCACCACGCAGCACTCTCCGGGCGGGATTCCCTCGAGATGGATCAGCTCCTTCAGGTAGGCGGCCACGCGGTCTCCCTGCTCCACTTCATCAGGTACGGTCCAGATATCGATGCGAGGCATGGCCCTGTCGGCATCCTCCTCGAGAGTGGGTGATACCCTGAACAGGCGGCGGGCAAGATCCGACGGGCAGTAGTCGGAGGGCCGGTACTCCTGCACGTGAGGATACAGAGATCCCATGCTCTCACGAAGCTCCTCCGAACCCGGATACACATCGGGAAGCTCCGGGTCCACGGGCAAGAATATGGTCATCTCCTCCGTTCTCTGGGCAACGGCCGTGAGGAGCTCGAGCTCCCCCGGGGCGAAACGGCTGAAACCCTCCACCAGCACCATGTCCAGCCGAAAGTCACTCGCCTCTTTGACGGCCCCGGCGATCATCTCGAAGAGCCGGGCGCTGTCAGCAAGGCTGCTGTCAGCCATGGCTGCCTGGTAAAGCTCCATCACCCGGCGTAGTTCCGCGGGGATCGCCCCGCTGGGCTGGCCGAGGAGCCTCCCCTGGGCCCTCCCTTCAGCGACGAAGCGGTGTAGTGATGATACCATCCCGGGTTTGCTCCACAGCGTCTCCAGCTCCGGCGAAGTCCCCGGAGTCACCCGCTGATGACACAACCTGAGCAGGGCCCGCTGCTCCCAGCTCTCCATCCGCCGGACCCAGAGCCCCAGCTGGCGGCACAGGCGGTGAATCCATCCCCCCATCATCTGTAACGGTACGTCGCCCGCCTGTCTCCGATCCCCCGCTTCGGGCAGCCGGTGGTACACGCGACGCCTACGGGCCAGGGTACGGCGGTCGGGGACCAGGTGTACCGACCGGGCGTCGCCTTCTCCCAACCGACGCATGTAAGGCAGAAGCATCTCCTCGAATCTCGACATCCCTCATCTCGCCTCCCAACGGGCTGATGTGGTCATGGTGCGATCCCTGAAGCGGGACCGCACCGCCCTGCAAGATCGTCGGCTGGCTGGTATGCTGGTTCCTTCCTCCCGAGCATGACCCCACTCCGGGCGGTGGAAGGTTCGTCGTGCCCACGGGTGCTCGGCTCATGTCGGGGATGCTAGGTATGTGACAGTCATGATCCTGCGGCGAGCCAGGCCGGTGCCGGTCATTCATGTGTATGCGCCTCCGTGATGAAACCACGGCTCACTCCTCGACCCGCATCGGATAACGTCCCGGGTGCGGCGAATACCCCACGATGTCCACCGATCGGCATCGTGACCGATGATGCAGTGCCGGCGAAGCATCGGAGCAGCGAATCACCGCTATCGGGGTTCGTGCCAGATACCCTTCTACACGGGTGCTCAGGATCCTCCCGGAGAGGGAATAACCCGTGGGATGCGAGAACCAGCGATACCTGTCGTCGGCGGGCCGACGCACAGGTTCAGCTGCGCTTTCGGCGTGCATCCTGGGATGGCAGTGGGAATGAGTAGCAGGCACCCGACATCGAGGGACGGGATTCGATCCCCGCCCTTTCTCGCAGGTACGCCCGGGGCAATGGTATGAATGCAGTTGTCGAGGCTCTCGCCGCGGCTACCCGGCGCGCTACCGGCCCCTTCTGCAGTGTACAATGATATTTCCGCTGAGGATGATCAGGAAGATACCAGCGAGGAAGAGCTGGGGTGAAACCAGTGACCGCCCACCGGGGTCTCCGGCGGTGGGACGATCCGCAGAAAGGGGTGTGCCCCCTCCTGCACCGGCCCCGACCGCACCGGAGAGGATTACAACCAGGCACAGGCTCAGTAAGACCGTGTTACACAACCCTGTCCTCATGATCCGGCTCCCTCCCTCAACTTCGGCTGCTATCTGTAGGACGGAGGCAGCTGCTCACTGGTTCCGCGGGCGCCCGGATCCCGTGCATCCTTTTCCTACCACGCAGGACATGGAGTGGCTTTGCAGACAGCATCCCGTACCGGACGCGCAGGGTGACCCCGTCGTTGTCCGGGGCTGAGGGGGAGGGCTCGGTGCTCGGGCTCCCCTGTCGGCCGTCCCACCCGGGATCCCGATGACTGTTCTACCCGGTACGGGGACCTACTCCCTGACACACTCCCCGGGGCCGGCTCCCCTCCAGCTGCCACGAGAAATGTCCCGGGACCCCTTGCGGGCATCCGGTGACCCCGCTATACTGGATGCGTGGGATGTGTACTAGTACGCATAGTACACTCCTGAAGCCGGGAGGTGATGCAGTGATCAACCTCGACCTGAGAAGCAGCACCCCCATCTATCAACAGGTGGTAGAGCAGATCAAGACGGCGATACTCAGGGGCACCCTGGACCCTGGCGACAGGCTGCCCTCGGTACGGGAGATGGCCACCACCCTCACCATCAACCCTAACACCATTCAAAAGGCCTACCAGGAGCTCGAACGCCAGGGGATCATCGAGACCGTCAGGGGCAGGGGAACCTTCGTCGCCGAAGAGTACCGTGCCAGCGGGGATCCTGACGCCGGGGAACTGGCCGCCGTCTGCGAGCATTTTCGCCGGGGGATAGTCGATGCCCACTACCTGGGGCTTTCGGAACGCGATATTCGGCGGCTCCTGGATGAACAGCTGTACAAGGTGCTCAACAGCGGGAGGGATGTAAGTTGCTAACGATCGAAAACCTTCAGAAGAGCTTCGGTGACATGGCGGTCCTCCGCGATATAAGCATGGAGGTCAAACGTGGTAACATCCGCGGTATCCTGGGCCCCAACGGCATGGGCAAGACCACTCTCCTCAACTGCCTGGTCGGGATAATCCGACCCGACGGAGGAAGGGTTCTGTGGGGTGAGGCGGACATGCTCGCAGATGTCAGCGTGAAGCAGTCCGTCGGCTACGTCGGTGAATTCCCCGGGTACTACGCCGGTTTCACGGTGGGCGACCTTGTCCGGTTCTTCCGCATGACCTACACCAACTGGAACGAGGATCGCCACCTGCAGCTCCGCTCCTTCATGAACCTGCCCGACACAAAGAAGTTCCGGCATCTCTCGAAGGGCATGAAGAGCCAGCTGGCCATACTGTTAAACCTGTCCATCATGCCCGAACTCCTCATCGTGGATGAGCCCACCTCGGGACTGGATCCGGTGGTGCGCCAGACCATACTCAACGCGATCGTCGACCAGGCAGCAGCATGTGATATCACGGTGCTCGTGGCGGGTCACAACACCCACGAGCTGGAGCGGATATGCGACGAGGTGGCCTTCATGCGTGATGGTGAGATCGTCCTGGATGAGTCCCTTGATGACCTCCGCGGGGAGATTGTCAAGGTGCAGGTCGCCTTCGATGACGGCCTGCCCGCGCCCATCGCTCAGGCCCCCGGGCTCATCTCCGCCGGGAAACTGGGCAAGATGCACACCCTGGTACTGAGAAGGGACCTGCTGGCCAGCCTCGAGAAACACGACGCCAGGTATGTCGAGACTCTCGACATATCCCTCGACGAAATATACATCCACTACATGGGAGGTGACGTCTCATGAACCAGGTCAAGACCCTGTATCACCGGGCGCTCATGTACAAGGAGTGGCGGAACTCACGGGGCCTCATCCTGGGTTTGCTGGGGCTCATCATCTACACCTACCCTCTCACCCTGCTGCTGGGCCTCAGCCAGGCGGCATCCCTCGGACTGGAGAGTGCCTACCTGCCCACCAGGGCCGTGATAAACCGCATCAGGATGGCCTCCATCGATGGTACCAGCTTCCTGATCATACTGGCGGTAGTCATCCTCGCGGCATGGCTGATAGCGGAAGAGCGCAGGCGCAGCACCATCGAGTTCCTCCTGGCCATGCCCTTCAGCCGGGCCCAGATCGTCTTCAACAAGTACCTGCTCGGGGTAGGGGCCATCACGGCTACGTGCCTGGTCAACGGCCTGATGCTGGCTGCGATCATCACCGGTAATGCAGAGACTCTGGCAGGGCACCTTGACATCGGAATGGTGGTCAGTTGGGCCGCAGCCCAGGCGGTGGTGCTCACCCTGGTCTTCTCCTTCACCATGGTATCTGCCACCATAGCGGCGGGCATCCTTCCCAGCGTGATATTCAGCGTGATCTTCATGGCCTTTCCGGCGGGCCTGGCGGCTCTCCTTCGGGATAACGTCGCTTCCCTCCTCGGATTGAGCTACCATGAAGCGACGCAGGCCCTGGCCTTTTTGAGGGTGGCCGATGACATCACCCTCCTGAACTACTTCACCGCCAGGGAGGCGGTCCTCTCCCGCTGGCCCATCCTGGTCCTGACCAGCCTGGTCCTGCTGTGGGTCGCGGCCAGGCTCTTCGAGGAAAACCCCATGGAACGAAGGGGAGAACTCCTCATGTTCCCCGGGCTGGAGATAGTCTTGAGAATCGGGGTCACAGTCTGCACGATGCTCCTGTTTGGATCCGTCATCATGGATTATCACGGAGGGATGACCCCGCTGATAGTGATCCGCTACGTCATCGGGGGGCTGGTGGGCTGGTTCATCACCCACTTTGCGATTGCATGGAGTAAGGCCGGACGGTAGGTTGGGGCGGGGTTGTTCGATGCGCTCACATCGAGTCTCCCCGCCTCGAGCACTGCCCCCGCCGGCCGACAGCACCGACGTAGCTGGCTCCCGAGCGTCCTGGGGCGAGTTTTGCCGATCACAGTCAATCATGGTACGATTTGTGCACTATGACACACAGGCCGTTCGGATCAGCGATGGGTGTGCGGCAAACCTGGTATTGTGATCGCGGGCCTGGGTGCCTGCTCATCCTGTCTACTCCGAGAAGATCAAGTGAAAGGTATGGAGTGAGACAGGAATTACCGGAGGGAAGTGAGACGCAGTGAGTAGGACATGCCGGGTAACGCTCATGCTGCTGGTG
>PWUB01000039.1 GCA_003563755.1 Clostridia bacterium | reverse complement strand
CGCCACATCCATGCCCCCGGCCAGGTCGGTGTTGGTCACGGGCACCCCGTCCTCCCGGTCCACGATGGCAATCAGGTCCGGGCTGGTCACATGGGGCACCCCGTCGAGCCAGCTGATGTGGTGTTCGTTCTTGTACCAGACCTTCAGCGCACGTCGCCGGTAGTCGCCCCGTCCGCTGATCTCGGAGGTGCCGACCATGTAGCCGTCCTCGTTCTTCCAGTCCCTGGCGCAGACCCGGCCCTCAAAGATGATGTGGGCCCCGGTGGCCTCCCGAAGGGCCTGAACCGGGTCGACTCCCTCGCGACGGGCGCGCAGGAGGCTGCGTCCCGCCTCCAGGCATCGGCTCACCGTCCCGGCGACCATGTTGCCGCGCAGCTGTCCCACGGGCTGCACAAAACCGCACATGTGGGTGTAGCGGTAGGTGGCCTCGGCGAGGAGTTTGCCGATTCTCTCCGCCAGGTGCTCGTTGAAGGCCTCCCGGATGATGCAGCGGTTGCCCCACCCATCCACGCTGGTCATCGGGGTGAGGGGAAACCCGGCCACCACCGGAAGGGTCTGGGTCACCTCCGGGATGGCGCGCCCGGCCAGGTCGCCGTCGATGAGGGGGAGTCCCATCCTCGCCGCTGCGACCAGGGGGTTGGGGGTGTTGGTTCCGCCGGGCTCCAGGGCGATGACCGCCCCGATCCTTTTGCCGATGAAGTCCTCCATGTCTCGAACTGCCCCCTGCATGCTCTCAAGCTGCACCGGTTCGTCAAGTCCCAGCCGCCGCATCTTCTCTCTGCGTTCCGGGCTCTCCGGGGCGATGGATCCCATGCCCCAGACGCAGGCCACCAGCAGGTCCTCATCCAGTTGGTCGGCCGGGACCCACCCCAGGGACAGGTCCTCTTCCAGGGCCTCGAGCAGGACCTTCAGCCCCCGCGCCGGGTCCCCGCCACCGCCCACTCCGTAGAATGCACAGCCCTGAACGAAGGCCTCACAGGCCTCGGGCGTCTCCAGTCTCATCATCTCAATCTCCTCCCATGTCTCAATTTGATGACCGCCCCGGGGGATCCTTCTCCGGGGGAAACCGGTAGTGTCGCTTGCTGTGGCGGAGGCCCGCCTGCACCAGCATCCAGGCGTACATTACAGGCACTGAGGAGGCGTCGATCACCGGGATGTGTTGACCGGACCGCCGCCGCAGCCTCTTCTGCACCTCTTCGCTGACGCCGACCAGTCCGGTGCAGCCCAGGACCACTGCCGTGGCCCCGTCGTCGTCGACCGCACCGGCCGCCTCGGCGAATATGAGCGCGCCCAGGTCCGCATCCGGCAGCCTCTGAACCGGCACTCCGATGCTGCGCACCGAAGCCAACCGGTCGGCTGCACCGATCTGCCGGGCGCTGTCCCGTATGATGGGGATGATGCTTTCCAGCACCGTCACCACGGAGAAGGGCCCGGCGAGGCCCGCCGCCACCCGCATCGAGGTCTCACCGGCCCCGCACACGGGAATGCTGACCAGCTCGCGGGCCGCCCTGACCCCCGGATCTGCGAAGCAGTCCACCACCACCGCATCGTCACCGCTCCTCTGTGCGTCCAGTGCCGCCTCGGCGACGGGGGCGGCGGCCCGGGCGATGTCGTACTCGCATTCGATCGAGGGAGGGGCGGAGGGCAGGTAGACCCGCCGGATCCGGACCGGGGGCTCCCCCGGGATTGCCTCCGGGTCGCTCTTGCTGTGGCGCACTGGCGTTGAGATCGGCGCGATGATACAGATGCTCTTCATCGATCACTCACTCCCATCCGGGGGGACCGTCTCCGTTTCACACCGTTCAGTCAGAGGTCAACGGGTCTATGACGTCGCGGATGCCGTCTCCCAACAGGCTGAAGCCGAGCACGGTAAGGAAGATGGCCAGGCCCGGGAAGGTGATGTACCACCAGAAGTCCATCAGGTAGCGCCGACCCGCTGCGACCATGGCGCCCCACTCCGGGGTCGGGGGCTGGGCGCCGAGTCCGATGAACCCCAGGGCCGCCATGGTCAGCACCACGTACCCCATGTCCATGGTGGCCTGGACGATGAGGGGGGCGACGCAGTTCGGCAGGATGTGCCGGAGGATGATCCGGACGTTGCTGGAGCCGGAGGCCCTGGCCGCCTCCACGAACTCCCGCCCCCGGAGGGGCAGCACCAGGCTCCGCATCAGGCGGCAGTACCACGGCCACCAGGTGACGGTGACGGCGACCATGGCATTGGTGATGCCGGGCCCCAGGGAGGTGACGACAGCCAGCGCCAGCACCAGGCGGGGAAAGGCCAGAAAGACGTCGGTGATTCGCATGACGGTGGTCTCGACCCTTCCTCCCCAGTAGCCGGCGATAGCCCCCAGGGTGATGCCCACGGTGCCGGCGAGGGATATGACGAGCAGGCCCACCCGCAGCGAGATGCGCGACCCGAATATCACTCGGCTCAGCATGTCCCTGCCCATCTCATCCGTCCCCAGGAGGTGGGCCGGCGACGGGGGCTGCAGCCTGCCCCCGACGAAGGGCTCGGTGGGATCGTGAGAGGACAGGACCGGGGCCAGAGCGGCGACCAGGACCAGGGCCGCCACAATGGAGGCGCCGAGCAGGAGGGTCGGGTTCTCTGCAGACCTCCGCAGGGATCTCATCATCCGTACTTCACCCTGGGATCGACCCACGCGTACAGAAGATCCACCAGCAGGTTAACCGTGCAGAACACCAGGGCGATGACCAGGGTGCAGCCCATGATGGCGGGGGAGTCCATGGTCATGATGGAGTTGACCACATACAGTCCCATGCCGGCCCAGTTGAAGATGAGCTCCACGACGACATTTCCGCCGAGGACGAAGCCGAACTGCAGCCCGATGACGGTCAGCACCGGGATCAGTGCATTCTTCAGGGCGTGCTTGTTGATGACTACGCGCTCCCTCAGGCCCTTGGCCCTGGCGGTGTATATGTACTGCTGGGTCATGACCTCCAGCATGCTGGAGCGCGTCAGGCGGGTGATCATGGCCACGGGGTAGGAGGCCAGCGTGATGGTCGGAAGGGCCGCGTGGCGCAGAACGCTGGCGAACCCCGCCAGGTTCCCGGCCAGGAGCGTGTCGATGAGCATCATGCCGGTCACCCGGACGGGGGCACCGATGGCATCGGCGATACGGCCGCCGAAGGGAAGCCAGCCCAGCCTGCGGTAGAACAGAAGCTGCATCATCAGGGCGAGCCAGAACATCGGAACCGCGACGCCGACGATGCTCAGAATCCGGCAGAAGTGATCGACGACGGTGTTGCGCCTGACGGCGGCCACGATGCCCATGCAGAGGCCGAGCAGGCTGGAGAGCCCGAAGCTGAGAAACACCAGTTCCGCCGTGGCGGGGAAGTAGTCCCTGAGGTCGCGCAGGACCGGCCTTCGCGTGTGGATGGACCTCCCGAGGTCGCCCCGCAACAGCCCGCCGAGGTACATGAAATATCGCTGGAGCACCGGGCGATCCAGCCCCATCTCCCGCCGCATGGCCTCCACCGCCTCCGGGCCGGCGTGCAGTCCCGCGGCCGCCCGCGCCGGGTCGGCGGGGATCACGTGGGAGATGGCAAAGGTTAGCGTCAACACGCCCAGGATCACGAAGCAGGCCAGGAAGAGTCTCCCGGTGATGTAGCTCAGCAGCATCGCAGGCTCCCTCCGGGTGCGGGGCGGGACGCGGTCATCCGCACCCCGCACCTCCGGGTCATTCGCTCGTGTACATGTCGTAGAAGTTGTACGTGCCGATGTACATGGGGTTGAACACGTAGCCCCTCACCCACGACCCCATCGGGTAGGCGACGTCCAGCTGGGCCACCGGGATGATGGCGTAGTCGCCGGCGATCAGGTGCTGGATCTCCTCGTACATTTCTACCCTGGCATCCCGGTCCGGGGTTCGCCGGGCCGCATCCAGCAGCTCGTCAACCCGGGAGTTCTCGTAGTAGATGCAGTTGTAGCCGGCCTCGCCCTGCATCTCGGAATGGAACATGACGTAGAGCCAGTTGTCGGGGTCCGCGACGCGGGGGAACCAGTAGAACGCGTATATGTCCGGCACCGTCTCCGGATCCGATATCGCCGACCACAGGGTGGGCCAGGTCATGGGGACGATCTCCAGTTCGACCCCGACCCGAGAAAGGCCCGCCTGCAGGACCTCGGCGGCCTGCCGCGCCGGCTCGCTGCCCTCAACGTAGGCGTACCTCATCTTGAAGCCGCCCTCGGGATAGCCGGCCTCTGCGAGAAGCTCCGCCGCCCGGTCCAGATCGTACTCGTGAGGCGGAAGATCGCCGGCATACCCCCACTGGTTTGAGGGGAGGACACCCCTCAGTTCGTAGGCGTACCCGCTGAAGACCTGCTCGATGGCCAGCTGGGCGTCGTAGGCCAGCGAGACGGCCTCTCTCACCCTGACGTCGTTCAGGGGTTCGTTGATGACGTTCAGCATGTGGTACAGGGTGTTGAGGGTGGCATTGCGGTTCAGGTTGATGTCCGGGTTGGCGTCGAAGGCCGGCCAGTCGTCCTGGGAGCTGAAGACGCTGGTGTCCAGGTCGCCCTTTTCCAGCAGCATGCGGATGGTGGCCGGCTCCACCACGTTCTTTATGGTGATCCTCTCGACGTTCTGGTGATCCTCCCAGCCCTTCCAGTAATCATCGAAGCGGGCCAGGGACACCTGCTGCCCGGGGATCCACTCCTCGAAGCGGAAGGGACCGGTGCCGGCGGCGTTGTCGTGGAGCCACTCCTGCGCCAGGTCGCCTTCGACCTCGTGCTCCCGCACCGCAGTGGGGCTGACTACCAGGGGGCCCACCTGGCTTGCCAGCGTGTACAGAAACGGGGCATAGGGGTACTCGAGGGTCATCTCGAGTGTATGGCTGTCCAGGACGGCAATCTCATCGACGGGTCCGAAGATGTCGGCCGGAGCGTGTCCCAGCTCGATGGCGCGATCGAAGGAGAACTTGACGGCGTCGGCATCCAGATCGGTTCCGTCGTGAAACTTCACGCCCTCTCGCAGGTAGAATGTGTAGGTTATTCCGTCGGACGAGATCTCCCAGTCTCTCGCCAGTACGGGCTCCAGCTCCTCAGTGCCCGAACCCCTGTAGCCCACCAGCGTCTCGTACATGGCCCGGACGGGCGTGGCGGAGCACACTTCGTTGGCCTTGCCTGGATCCAGGGTCGTGGGCATGTCCCGGCCGACCATCAGCGTTATCATGTCGATCTCCTCAACCGGTTCCGGTTCCGGGGCCTCCTCCTCCGGCGGGTCTGCCACCTCCGGAGCGCATCCGACGGCGGCAAACAGCAGCAGTGCCAGTACCACACCGTACAGCAAGGGTCGATGCTTCACGATAATCCCTCCCTGTAATGTGTATGTTGACGGGTCCCGCCCTTATGCAACTGGGAGATGCTTTTGTTCTCACATCGGTTGTGTCGCAGTTCGAGTTGGTGACGGGGTTCGGCAGGATGATGATTGAGCGTCGGTGCGGTGCAGCCGATCCGGACTGTTGCGTCTTCGAAACAGTCCGCTCATGTAGCCTGCGGCCGCATTCTGGGCGATCGGGAGCCCGACGAGGAATCCTGACCTCATGCTGGCGAGTGCGGGTCGCCAGGAGGCAGTCTGACCTGACGAGCGGTGTAAGCATCACGAGCTACCGAGGTATGCGGGGTGCAATGCAAATGGTCTGCGAGGACATTGTGCCGATGAAAGACTCGGCCAGTGCCGGAGCGGCAGGAGAAGAAGATCAGCGCCCACGTCACGCGATTGGAGTGGGAATCACGTCTGATCTCGGAGGCTGGAGCACGACGGATCCGGCGTGGGACGCGATGAGGAGAGCGGTGCGTCGGATCGCTGGCGCGTCAATAGCAACCGGGACCGGCGAACGAGGACCCCGGCTGCTCAGAAGGCTGTGCAGAACAGAACCCAGGCCCGGAAGGCAGTAAATGGGGTGACATCGATTCAGG
>PWUB01000022.1 GCA_003563755.1 Clostridia bacterium | reverse complement strand
GGAGATATCTTCGAGGTCGCTGAGGTCGTTCGCAACCTGACGGTTCGAGATGTGCGGCGTGGCCTTGCCACGTCGGAGCGGAAGATGCTGGACGAAACTCGCGAGATTCTCTGCAGCGAGATCGCCCTTTCGATGGGTATCACATTGGAAGAGGCGGAGGAAATGGTGGATGAAGCGCTCGACGTGCACTCACACATCTGCGAAGAATAACAGGGATTCAGCCCGGCGTACACAGAGCGAGCTATCACCTAATAAGCTCGCTCTTTTGCTGTTCGCCTCGGGGAGCGTGTCTGCGTGGTGAAAGTGGGCGATTTTGAGTTTAGCCTAAAAGAACTGTCAGGTGCCATGGGCGACTGGGGCACGCTCCTGCCCATATGCATCGGTTTTATGGCCGTCAACGGCATGCATCCAGCCCGGTTCATGCTTGTGTTCGGCCTGACAAACATCGCCACCGGCATCATATACCGGGCGCCGATGCCCCTTCAGCCCATGAAGGCTATAGCAGCTGTGGCGATCGCCGGTTCATGGAGTCCTGATCTCATCACTGCCACCGGCCTCTCCATGGGCCTCTTCTGGCTGCTCATGAGTGCTTCGAGCCGCATAGAGGCGTTTTTGAGCAATACCCCGACCCCGGTCATCAGGGGTATTCAGCTGGCCCTCGGAGTCAGCCTCGGATGGACGGGCATAACCATGATGACAGACGGTATGTGGTGGCTGGGGCTGCTGGCACTGGCGGTCATAGTCTACATGAACCGCGGTGAGCGCAGAGGGCCCTCTGCGCTCGTGGTGGTGCTCCTGGGACTGGGTGTCATGGTGTACCGGGGAACCCTGGACTGGCACATCCCCGGCCTCTACCTGCCGTCGGTCAGCTTTCCAGACCCTGGGCTCGCATGGAAAGGCTTCCTCCTGGGCGGCATCGGGCAAATCCCCCTGACCCTCACCAATGCCGTCATAGCCTGTGTTGCATTGATGCGTGAGTACTTCCCCGAACGTGAGGTTACGGAGCGTCAACTGATGTTCAACATGGGCATCATGAACATCGGTTCCTCGGTGCTCGGAGGATTCCCAATGTGTCACGGTGCGGGCGGCCTGGCAAGTCAATACTATTTTGGAGCACGGACCGGGGGCGCCAACATCCTTGAGGGACTGCTGGAAGTCGTGCTGGGGTTGTTCTTCGGTACGGCGCTGCTCAACCTTTTCACCGCCTTTCCTGCACCTATAATTGGTGCGATGATGGTGATGGTGGGCATCGAGCTGGGCAAGTTCTCGCAGGGCCTTCCCCGCTCCACCTGGTTGACCGTGGCCGTGACCGTGACCCTGGGCGTGCTGGCAAATCTCGGTGTGGGTTTCGCCGGGGGCCTAGTCACGGAGCTTATTGCGAACCATTTCAGGGGCAGGAAGGGTCCGGTTCCCCGGGACACTCGGCAAAATTGACAACCCGCGGACTCAACGTTTAAACTGTGGGTGTCATTGAGATGAGCCCATGCTCTGTGAAGCGGGAGTAGTTGGATGGCTGGTGCCGCCCGCGGACTTCAAATCCGTTGGCGGGTAGGCAGACCCTATCCGCGGTGGGTTCGATTCCCACATACTCCCGCCAATCCTTCAGTTCATCGGACACGGAAAGGACGGATAGAACATGGTGAAAAAGACTGCCCTCCTGAAAGAGCTGAGGGATCTCTTTGAGTGGGTAAGCTCGCGTTATGCAGACGAGAAGGACAATCTCACGGCGAAGGATATGCAGGAGCTTCGTCTCCGGGTAAGAAGCCTGCAGAATCACCTCGGGTAGGTAGATGATTTCCGAACCGCAGCATACTCTGAAATACGGCGATACGCGGCTCACCCTTACCATCACAGGCGGAATCAGCACCACCGAGATCTCCAGGGGATCGATGAAAACCAGCTCGTTCGCCTCGGAAGAAGAGGTGGTCGCAAAGGCCCTGGATGAACCCGCATTCTCACCGCGTCTGCAAGACATAGTTAACCGCGGAGACACTGTTTGTGTCGTAACCAGCGACGTCACCCGGCCGCTGCCGTCGCGAAGAATACTTCCCATGGTCATCGACCGACTCAATCGGGCTGGAGTGACCGACGATGACATAACGATCATGTTTGCACTGGGCATTCACCGTCGACAGAGCAGGGATGAGCATGTGGCCACCGTGGGAGATGAGCTCGCACATAGGATCGCGTGCGTTGATAGTGATCCCGCAGATACCGTGTTCCTGGGTCTGACGAGGATGCAAACACCTGTTCATCTCACCAGGCACGCGGCAGGCGTCGACCACCTTATCCTGCTCGGCAATGTGGAGTATCACTACTTCGCAGGGTTTTCCGGTGGTCTCAAGGCCGTCCTGCCGGGACTATGCGGACAGGAGACGGTGGCTGCCAATCACAGCATGATCAGCCGCCGCACGGCGGCCGCGGGCATCATCGAGGGAAACCCGGTACGCCAGGATATCGATTCCGTCATGGACCTGGTGCCGGTATCTTTCATCCTCAACGTGGTGCTGGATGCAGGGGGGCATGTATGCTATGCAGCCAGTGGGGATCCCATCGCAGCCCACCGCATGGCCTGCGACCATGTTGACCGCATCAGTCGCGTGGATGTGGATGAGCCGGCCCACCTGGTTGTCGCCGATGCTGGCGGACACCCCAAGGATTTGAACCTGTATCAAGCACAGAAAGCCCTCGACAGCGCGCAGCGGTTCGCCTTACCCGGGGCGCCGATCGTGCTCGTTGCTCGCTGCGAGGAGGGCTACGGTAACCCCGTGTTCTCGACATGGATCGGCAATGCGGCGGGTCCTGATGACGTGCTCGGGCGACTGAAGGATCACTTCGAACTGGGCGGGCACAAAGCCGCCGCCCTGGCCCGGGTCGTGAAGCAGCACCCCACCTGGTTGGTTTCAGAAATGCAGCCGGAACAGGTACGCAAGGCATTCCTCCGCCCCCTGGGGGTCCCCAGCGACGGTGATCTGTCCCTTCCAGATGTTGTGCGGATAAGCATGGAGGAGTGCCGGTCGTCGGGGGAGGCATTGAGAATCCTCGTAGTGCCCGATGCCAGCGGTGTTCTGCCGCGCTTCGCTGAGGGTGATGACTGAAAACAGCCGTAGGATATTCCCTTCTTCTTTCGGATAGTGCTATCGATGGAAGGAGGGTCTGCTCTGTGTCAAGTACGCTGCACAAGCACAGGATAATCCTGTTCATCCTCGTATCCATACCGCTGGTATTGCTGTTCGCCTACGGCCTGAGCCGACGTCTGCCTGTCGACTCACCCGATCAGCATGATGGTACCATCCGGGTTGTAACCTCTATTCACCCTCTCAGCTGCATTGTGCGTGCGGTGGGAGGAGACAGCGTTCACGTCATCACTCTGCTGTCTCCCGGCGGCAGTGCTCACTTACACGAGATATCTCCATCCACCCTGGGGGAAGTCAGCGATGCTGATCTCCTGGTAAGGGTGGGCGGGGGACTGGACGACTGGGCGGAGCTGGCCTTTGATGTGAGCTCACAAGATTGCATCCAGGTCAGGCTCATACCTGCGCTGCGCCAGGTCATCTCCGGGAACGAGGATACGGAGTGGTTAGACCCGCATATATGGCTTGATCCGTTGCTGGTCAGGGACCGAGTAACTCCCCTCATCGCCGACTTTCTCTCGGACCTGCATCCCGAAGAGTCCCCACAGTTTCGTTCCAATGCACATCAGTTCCGTTCCGAGTTAACGGAGCTTCATGAAGATATACAGGAGATGTTCGCTGATGTACAGGGTCGAGGTTTCATTGCGGACCACCCTGCCTGGTCTCATTTTGCCGGACGCTATGGGCTCTGGCAGGTGGGTGTGCTTGAGGAGACACCCGGACACGAATGCGGGCCAAGGGAGATAGGCACCCTGGTTGATACGGCAAGGGCAGAGGGTATAAGTGTCGTGACTACCACGAGAGGTCACGGAGCAATGCTGGCGGAGGCCCTCGCTGACGAGATCGATGCCGTTGTGCTGGAGCTGGACCCCATCGGTGGCGGCCCATCGGGACCAGGATCGTACCTAGAGCTCCTGCGGAGCAATGCACAGAGCCTGGCGGATGCCCTCACCGCACAGCCGTGATGACAGAGGTTGGCCATGGGTGCCGACATGATAGGGACAACACGGTGATACTGAGCGTCGCCAACCTGTCGGTGAGCCTGGGGAAGCGACGTGTTCTGAGCGATATCAGCCTGGACGTGCACCGGGGGGAGATGGTGGGTCTGGTAGGACCCAACGGTGGGGGTAAGACTACCCTCCTCAGGGCCATCCTGGGCTACGTCAGAGCCGAGTGCGGCGAGATCCGGACCCGCCTCCACGGTCACACCGGATATCTGCCCCAGGACATCAGCATTCCCCGTAGCTATCCGGTCCTGACCTTCGATCTCGTGAAGTTGGGACTGCTCCGAGGCACGTTCATCAAGGGGCCTACCCCGTCCTCCGAGGACAACCAGGTCCGTGATGCTTTGCAGAAGGTTGGGCTGGCCACATCATCGTGGCACCTTCCGGCCGGCGCACTGTCCGGAGGCCAGAAGAAGCTCGCTCTTTTGGCCATGCTCCTGGCGGGAGGCAGCGAGCTTCTGCTGCTCGACGAGCCTGCGGCTGCCCTGGATCCCAGCGCGCATTCCCGGATCGCAGATGCACTCAGCAGTCTCTGTGCTGATGGGAGGACTGCGGTCGTGATGGCCACTCACGATGCGGAGCTGGTGTCTCAGCTGGACCGGGCGATCCACGTTGACGGAGACAGCATGCCAACTGCAAACTCGACATCTGCACGTAGAGGACTTGAGACGAGAGTGTGATCCATGGAGCTCATCGATGCAGTCCTTCGCCACCAGTTTCTGCGACACGCCCTGTATGCCGGTATGATCATCGCGTCGGTGAACGCGCTTTTGTCCTTTTTCGTGGTCCAGAAGGGCCTGTCGTTCGTGGGAGCAGGCATCGCGCACTCGGCTTTCGGGGGCCTTGCCCTCGGGGTGGCCATGGGTGTTGATCCCTTCATACCGGGAGTGGTATTCAGCGTGGCCATGGCTCTGCTCGTGGGCGCCGCTGCCCGCCGGGGACCCTTCCAGGTGGATGCAGCGATAGGCGTGGCTTTTTCCTCATCCATGGCTCTTGGTGTCTTGATGATCAGCACCTCACGGGGTAGATTCTTCGGAGAGCTGTTCAGCTACCTGTTCGGTAATATCATGGCTGTTTCCACCCGTGACATCCAGATCATGACCCTGGTTGCAGCTCTGGTTTCTGTCTTCGTCCTGGCATCCTTCAGGCAGCTGCTTCTGCTGATCCTCAGCGAGGACATGGCCCGGTCCCAGGGCATCAATACCGGCGTCCTGCACTACGGCCTTCTCGTCGCCCTGGCCCTGACCGTGATCCTTTCGGTGAGGTTAGTGGGCGTGATACTGGCATCGGCCCTACTGGTGATTCCCGGCGCCACCGCGGGCCTTTTGTGCAACAGTCACCGCACCATGGTGCCCTGTGCCCTCGCGGTCGGGCTCCTGTCGGTGGTGGTCGGCATTGGAATATCATACCATGTCGACTGGCCGGCCGGTGCCACGGTCGTGCTGTTGGCTGCGGCGGTGTTTCTGCTAGCCCTCATCGTATCGCGCAGGGGAAGCTTTTGCGTCCAGTCGTCTTCGCACGGTGAACGGGGGTGATTCCATGGTTTGCACCGGCGATGCACGCTACGAGTTCATCGTTGATATCATGCTGGACAACGTGCGTGCGGTTGTGGGCGAGGGGCACCTGTTCGTCAAGCACGACGATTATCCTTACCCCCAACCACCGACCATGGGCGGCGTCATCCCGGACCTGTATGCTGAGGGTGCAGGCGTGAGTATCGCCGCTGACGTGGCCCTGGGGGAGAAGGTTGACGAAGAACTGGAGCATCAGGCCAAGTTGGTGAAGTGGGCGGCTGAAGGCCCGGGCCGGCACTACTGGGTGGGGAT